>NZ_CP132457.1:600000-902021 GCF_032595875.1 Borreliella andersonii
CAATCCTTGTGATTTTGATCAAGATGTTTTTTATTGCAATAAAGGCGAAGTATATTTTAATGGTAACCTTATTGGAAGTTTTCCTGAGTCACAAGTTGTTTTTATGATCCCTAAGTTTATTACTTTTTTTGTTTCGCATTATTTAAATATAGACCTTGGTTATACGTCTCAAATTTTGAATAATTTTAAAGGCATTGAGCATAGATTAGAGTTTGTTAGATTAGTTCAAAATGTAATGTTTTATAATGATACAGCTTCAACTATTCCTGAATCTACGATTTTATCTGTTAAAGGTTTAAAAACAAAAGACAACCTCATTAACTTAATTGTTGGGGGAACTGATAAAGAACTTGATTTTTCAAGTTTTAACGAGATAATAAATATTGTTAAAACTTGGATCTTGATAAAAGGTAGCGCAACTGTAAAAATTATTAAGATTTTAGAAAAAAGTAACATACAATATTTTTTATTTGATTCTTTAAAAGATGCGGTAAATTTTTCTTTTGAAATTTCAAGTTCTGGTGACATTGTATTGTTTTCTCCTGCTAGTGCTTCTTTTGAGCTTTTTGATAGTGAGTTTGATAGGGGTTTGCAATTCAAAAATTTGGTTAATATGCTTGGTTAAATTTTTTTCTTTAATACTTTGTGGTAAAAGTATCTAAGTTTTTCAAGATTTGCATAAATCCAATAAATAAAATTTTTGTAAGTAAAATCATAGCATCCAATTCTGTGAATAATATTTCCTCCAAATCCTGTTTTAAAGCCAAAAAGACCATATAAGGGGTGATTTTTATTTGCAATTGGGGGAATTCCTAGTAAATCATATTCTTTTATTCCTAATTTTTTTAAAATTTGTATTGCTTTAAATTGTACTGCGTAATTGGGCATTAAATTTCTATGATCTTTGCTTGAGGCTCCGTAAAGATAAACAGCTTTTTCTTTGTAAATTCCCACTATTATTCCAGAAAGAATTATGTTGTTGTAAAATGCAATTATCAATTTTATTTGGGCATTTTTGTCTTGTTTGAATATTTTAATAAGGTTTTGTATATATTCTTCTGAGTGAATAGCAAATTTATCTCTTTTGCTAGTTTCTTTATAGAGTTTATAAAATTCATTTATATGTTTAAATTTATCATCTATTATTATGTTCAGATTTTTTTTTGTGCTGAGCTTTATGTTGTATCTTGTTTTTTTTTTCATGTTAAGCAAAATATTCTCAAGAGAATTATTTAAGTTTAATATTGTTGTGCTTGAAGGCTGTATGTCATCAAATGATTTTTTAAGGTATTTGATTTTAATTTTTAGTGGGTAGTATTTGTCATTTAGTGTTCTTTGATAGTAATACATTAAATCGAATCTTAAAAAGATTGTATTTTTGTGCAAGTAGGGTTTTATTTTTATGCTAAATTCTTTAATATTTTTGCTGATTTTATCAATATTAATGTTTCCAAGAATTTTGTTTGAGAATTCTGGATGTGGAATATATGCTAAGTAAAAATTTTTAAACAATCTTCTTTGCATCACAACGATTTTACCAAGAACATCACTCTCAAATGCTATGGCTTTCCAATTGCTGTTTTTTGTTGTTTTTATTAGTGCCCATAGTTCGCTTTGAAGATAGTTTTCTTCCATTTCTTTTGTTTTTATTTTTTTAATAGTCATTATAGCTCTTAGCAAACTGTTCCGTTTGGAATATCTTTAGATAAAATTTTGTTCTTAGAATTTTCTAATATTAAATTTATTCCGTTTATTTTAAGCTCTCCGTTTTCTGCTACTATATTGGCTTTTAAAAATTTATTTATGTCAATTTTAGATGGGCAGGCAAGATCTTTATTCTGATCGTTTTCAAGTATTATTCTCTCTCCAGCAATAGGATTTTGCATCGAATCTTCTACAATTATAACTTTAAAATTTTTATTTTTGTCCTCAGCAGCTATTAGCATTCCTTCGGATTTTATTCCCCTAAACTTTGCGGGCTTTAAATTATCTACTATTATTATATGTTTTCCTAAAAGCTCTTCTTCTGTGTAGTACCCTTCAAGGCTGCTTACTATTTGTTTGTCTTGGCCAGTTCCGTTATTTATTTGTAATATGAATAAGTTTTTAGCTTCTGGATTTCTTTCTATTTTATTTATTTTTACAACTCTTAATAGTACTTTTTCTCTAAACAAGTTTTCCGGCTGATCTTTTTCTATAGGTAAGTTTTCTACTTGTTCGTTTTCTTTCATGTGTTTTTCTCCTGAATATTTTAGCTTTAAATTGTCAATTTTTTTTTGCTCTAGTTTATTGAATAATATTTCTGTGAATTCAATTTTTTTAATTCCCGATTTAGTTCCAAGAATTTTGGTTGAAAATTGATAACTATTACCAAAGAATTGTTGTATTTTTTTGCTTGTTTCGGGAATGAATGGCATCATTAATATGGATAAGTCTCTGATTAGGTATATCAAATTTGAGATTAGTTCTTTTATTTCTTGTGGAGAGCTGTCTTTTTTTTTCCATGGTTCGTTATCTTGAAATATTTTGTTTCCAAGTGATGAAATTTTAAGTATTTCTTTGAGTGCAGATTTTAGTTCTGTCTTTTTAAAAAGATTTAGTATTTTATTATATTTTGGTGTTATTTGCTTCCAAAATTTATTTTGAATTTCTATTGTTTCTATTGCATCTCCAAAAAATTTTCTTTGAAATGTTAATACTCTGTTTACAAGGTTTGAAAAATTATCAATAAGTTCTGTATTTACTCTTTCCATGAGATCTTGCCACATAAATTGGAAATCAGATTTTTCAGGTCTGTTATAATAAATATAAAATCTCCAAACATCAGAAGGGATTCCTGTAGTAATGGCATCATTTCCAAAAATTCCTGTTCCTTCTGATTTTGAAAATTTAAGATTTTCGTAATTTAAGTATTCGCTTGATGAGAGTTGATTTAATATTGTCCAATTTTCTTCACTTCCAATTTCTATGCAAGGGAATATAATTGTATGAAACAATATATTGTCTTTTCCAATAAATTGTACAAGATTTACTTGATCATTGTTTTTCCACCAAGACTTCCAATTTTTGACAAGGTTTTTGGTAATTGAAATATATCCTATTGGAGCATCAAACCACACATAAAATACTTTATTTTCATAGCCCTTTTTAGGTACTGGAATTCCCCATTTCAGGTCTCTTGTAATTGCTCTTTCTTTAAGGCCATCTCTTAAAAAGGCTTTTGTCATTTTAAGGGCATTGACATTCCAATTCTTGCTAGTATCTGTATTTTTTATCCATTTTTCAATTTTTGTTTTTATTTTGGGAAGATCTAAATAAAGATGATTGGTTTTTTTTAAAATAGGTTTATTTTTGCAAATTATGCATTTTGGATTTATTAAATCTGTTGGATTTAAAAGCTTAGAACAGTTGTCGCATTGATCTCCTTTAGCTATGCTTTGGCATTCTGGGCATTCTCCTATTACATATCTATCAGCCAAGAACATTGAATCTTTATTGCAAAAAAACTGTTCAGTTTCTCGTTCTTTGATATAGCCGTTTTTTTCTAATTGTAGGAAAAAATTTTGTACAATATCTTGATGGTGCTTGTTGGTTGTGCGACCAAAGATATCAAATTCAATATTGAACCACTTGTAAATTGATTTATGTATTTCATAATATTTATTGCAAAGTTCTAAAGGGGTAGTATTTTCAATTAAGGCTTTGGTTTCTGTGGCTGTACCATATTCATCTGTTCCGCAGATATAAAGAGTTTCAATTCCTGACATTTTCGAATATCTTGCAAAAGCATCGGCTGATAGCACTTGAACTAAATTCCCAAGATGCGGTATGTTATTAACATAGGGTAGAGCAGCTGTAACCAGATTCATTTTTTTCATTCAGTTTCCCCTTTTTTTTAAACTTATTAATATTGTAATACGGATAGGATATTTTTTTTCAATATCTTTTATAAAAATTCTTTCAAAAGTAATTCAGTTTTGGTTTTTTTTTGTAAAAAATGATATAAATATTTTTTTACTACAAGGAGTGTGAGTTTATGAATAATTGTTTAATAAAATTTTTTCTTTTTTTATTAATTTTTTCAAACAGTTATGTTGCTTTTTCTAAAAATGTCAATGTTTTAATAATAACTGCTGAAGACTCTGAGTTTGATCAGATAAGTAAGCTTATGTCGAATAAGGAAGAAATAGTTCTTAAGGAGTATGGTCTTAATAAAAAGATTTTAAAGGGAAAGTTATCCAATCGCAATGTTATGGTTATTATTTGTGGGATTGGCAAGGTTAATGCTGGTGTATGGACTAGCTATGTTTTATCAAAATACAATATAAGCCATGTAATTAATTCTGGAGTTGCTGGCGGTGCTGTTAGCGCTAAATATAAAGATATTAAAGTGGGAGATGTGGTGGTGTCTTCAGAGGTTGCATATCATGATGTTGATTTGACTAAGTTTGGATACAAAGTGGGACAGCTTTCAGGATTGCCTCAAAAATTTAGTGCCAATAAGAATTTAATTAAGAAAGCCACAGAGGCCGTTAAATCAAAAGTTAAAGGCTCTAGTGCATATTCAGGATTAATAGTTTCAGGGGATCAGTTTATTGACCCAACTTATATTAATAAAATTTTAGGAAACTTTAAAGATGTAATAGCTGTTGAGATGGAAGGAGCAGCAATAGGGCATGTTTCTCATATGTTTAATGTACCTTTTATAGTTATTAGGTCAATATCTGACATTGTAAATAAAGAAGGAAATGAAGTTGAATATAGTAAATTTTCTAAATTAGCTGCTTTTAATTCAGCTAAAGTTGTACAAGAAATTTTAAGGATGCTTTAAGAAATATTTAATTTGCATGATTGAAAATCATGCATGAGAAAAGATTTTTTATTTAAAAGTATCTTTTTTATGCATTTATCAATCTGTGTTGTATTCTTTTTATAAGGTGTTTTGTTTAAAAGATTATGTTTTTAATAAAGCAAAGATATTCGTAAAAGAGAATAAGCTTAAGGCCAATGTAGTTTTTCCCGAAAGTAGTGATTCTAGGGTTTTGAAGGCAGCTATTGTTGTTTTGCAAAAAAATCTTGCAGATTCGGTTATTTTGATAGGCAAAAGAGATCCTGTTGTTAATTCTTTAAAAGAATTTTCTAATAGTAGTGATATTTTAGAAAGAATAGAAGTTGTTGATCCCAATTATTTTCCAGGCATTGAAATGTATTTGGATGAATATTGGAGTTTGCAAAATCTAAAAGGAGTTACAAAGCAAAGTTTAAAAACTCAAGTTTTAGATGAAATTACTTTTGCTATGCTTATGGTAAGACTTGGTTATGCTAAATCTTGTGTTTGTGGTGCGAGTTCAACTTCTGCGAAGGTTTTGTCTAATGCTTTAAGAATAATTCCTAAGTTGGAAGGTGTTAAAACCATATCATCTTTTATGATTATGGATACTTTAAGTATTGCTCGTAATGTTGATTTTTGTTTTGGATATAACGGAATTTTATTTTTTGCAGATTGTGCTGTAGTAGTGAATCCCAATTCTTTAGAGCTTGCAGAAATTGCATTGCAAAGTGCTAAATCTTTTAAAGATATTTTAAATGCAAGACCCAAGGTTGCTCTTTTAAGTTTTTCAACAAAAGGGTCTTCTAGCGCTAAAGAAATTGAAAAGGTAAAGAGTGCTTTAAATATTGCGAAGAATAAAGAAAGTGATTTACTTATTGATGGCGAGCTTCAGCTTGATTCAGCCATAATAAAAAACGTTGCAGAGAAAAAATGTAGAGAATCTTTGGTGGCAGGTTCTGCTAATGTTTTAATATTTCCTAATTTAGATGCAGGTAATATTGGTTATAAATTAGTAGAGAGATTTGCGTTTGCTAAGGCTTATGGCCCTTTTTTACAGGGATTTTCCAAGCCCATTAGTGATCTTTCAAGGGGTTGTTCTGTTGATGAAATTGTATTTGCAAGTGCTTTAATGATAAGTAGTTAAAGTATTGGAAATTTGTATAAATTCTTCAACAGAAATGTTTTCAGGTCTTTTGTCTAAATATTCTTTTAAAAAATTTTCTCTCAGAACAGCTTTATTTGCAATGAAATTAATGATAGTATTTTTAAATTTCTTTCTTCTGTTTGAAAATACAGTTCTAACCAATTTATTGAATTCTTTGAAGTCTTTTATAGTGTTTTTTTTAGGAATTAATTTTAGTGTTGTAGACTTAACCTTAGGTGCGGGATAAAAATTATTTTCTCCTATGTCTAATATTTTAATTACCATGAAGTGTGATTGCACTAAGACTGTAAATGAAGAATAGTTTTTGCTATTTGTTTTTGCAATTATCCTATCGGCTAATTCTTTTTGTACTGTGAATACCATTTCTTTTAAAAAATTCTCTTCAATTAATTTAGATATTACTTTTGATGCAATATTGTATGGCAAATTTGAAAATATTTTATCAATGTTTTGATTTTCGTTTTTGTATTTTTTTAAAAAATCCCCTTTTATTAATTTAAAATTATTTAATTTTCCAAATTTTTCATTTAGTATTTCTGAATATTTTAAGTCAATTTCAAATACAGTTAAAAAATTAGTTTTTTTTAATAAAATCTCAGTCATTGCGCCAAGGCCTGGACCAATTTCCCAGATTTTTTCATTTTCTTTTATATCTAAGCTTTCTATTATTTTTTGCCTTATGTTTTCGTTGATTAGATAATTTTGTCCCCACAATTTTCTTGGAGCGATTTTTCTTTCTTTTAATGCGTGTTTTATGCTATTTATACTGTTATAGTTGATATTCATAGATAAAAGAGATAGTACCATAATATCCTTCATAATGGCATCTATTTTTGAATTATTTTAAATTTTTTTAGTTTCGTTATTATAAATAATGTAAGTTATAAGAAGAATGCTTAATATTAAAAATATAGGTATTTGATGATGTTTGACGATAAAGAATTTGCTAAAAAATATTGCTGTAATTTTTATTGTTTGAAATATATAGGCATTTATAAGGTCAAGGAGAAAAAATAAATTTAAGTTTGAAAAGTAAGTTGTTAAGCTTAATATTGTTATTGCTAAGAAAATTGATATTAATGGAATAACTATTAAATTTGACAATATTGAGATTGGTGTTAGATCAAAATTATTAACATAAATTACTGGTGAGGTGAATATTTGAATAAAAAATGTTGTAAGCATTGATGATGCTAGCCTGTTAAGGCCGTATCTATTTTTAGATGAACTGATGCTGATATTCCTGTTGTTGCAAGATAGGAGAGCTGAAATCCTATTGAATTTAGTGTTTCGGGGAATACAAGAGCACTTATTATAAAACTAATAGATGTGCAGCTTATTAAATTAATTTTGCCGTAAATCAGTTTGTATATTATAAGAGATTCTGTCATTAGAAATGCTCTTAGTGTTGATGGTGCAAATCCAGTTAATATTAGATAATTTAATAAAATTATGCTTAATATTAAGTATTTTAATTTTTCATTTGTGATTATTAAAAGCAAATAGTAACTTATTAAACTTATTAGATAAAAATGTAGTCCAGATACTACTAAAATGTGGGCAATCCCTGCATTTTGAAATTATGTTTTTTCATATTTTGTTATTTCTGATTTGATATTCAAGATTACTGCTTTTGAAAAATGGGAATAACTAGGATTTAATGCATTAAAAAAATTGTTTAGTGTGTTTGTATATTTTTCTCTAAACTTGGCAAAAAAGGGCCTTTTAATATGTTGTATTTTTTGATTTTCAATTTTAATGATATCTCCTATTTTGTAAATATTTTCAATATTTTTAAAGCTAAATTTACATGTATTTGATTTATTGTCTATTGCTTCTATAATGGTTTTTAAATCTTTTTTTAAATTTTTAATGTTTGTTATTTGGTAAGTATTTTTTTTAAATGATTTAAAATTTAGTCTTGCTTGAAAACTTAATAGCAATATTGTACAAAAAATAAAACTAAGTGCTAGGCGTTTATTATTTTTTATAATAAAAAATAATGCCATAATTGTGTTAAAATAAATTAAATTAAGTTTTAAATAATATTGAATTAATAAATTAAGTGAAATAAGGACAAAGATTAAAATCATTTATAATATTCCTATTTTTATTTAGAAATAATTATATTTTGAATTTTAATTTGTTTTGATTAATCAATCAATAATCATTCGTTGACAATTAATAATTATTTAATTACAATACTTTATGCAATTGTTAAAAAATAAATATTCATTTAAGCGGGCTTTGCTCGATATTTTTTTGGTCTACACCATTGTTTATTTGGCATCTCCTTTTGTAAATGTTAATTCAGAATTTTGGAATGTTGATGAAAATCATTTTTATTTTTGGATTTCAAGATCTTTTTTAATTATCTTTATAATTTATTTTTTTAAGCTTACCAGTTCTTGCGATGATTTTAGAGAAGAGTTTTTTATTCCTAAATTTAAATTTATTTTTATTTGGGATTCTGTTTTGATTTTTATTAAAACAATACTGATTGCAATGATAGTCATTTTTTTAATAGCTTTTTTGCTTGAATATCTGTTGCCGGAATCAGTACTTGCCCATTATTTTCAAAACAATGCTGGATTTAATTGGAAGATTAGCAGTAAAAAAGCATTTTTTTTAATGACTTTTACCTCTTTTTTTACAGGGGCTTTTGAAGAGCTTTTTTACAGGGCTTTTGTTATTACTAAGTTTACACAAATGGGATTTCCCGTTGTAGTTGCTGCTATTCTTAGTAGTATGTTTTTTGCTTATGGGCATTTATATTATGGAATTTTAGGATTTTTGGTTACATTTATATTAGGTATATTTTTTGCTTTTATTTATTTAAGGTATAAAAATGTATATTATGTGATTTTTATACATAGTTTTTATAATATTATTGTTAGCAGTTTGTTGCTTTTTTTAAATTAATTTTAATTGTTCTGAGGGGGATTTATGAGTGATACTGTGCCTAAGCGTTTTAAAGATGTGGTTGCTCTTTATAGTGAGCTTGATATTTTTATATATAAGGAAGGGGAATCGAAAAGTTTTAAGAAGCAAATATACTCTGATTTTTGGAATGAAACAAAAAGAGTGGGTTGTGGGCTTTTGCATTGTGGCATTAAAAGGGGAGAGAAGGTTGTAATTATTTCTGATTCTAGAAGAGAATGGATAATAATCGACGTTGCTACTTTGGGATTAGGCTGCGTTGATGTTCCTAGGGGAAATGATTCTTCTGAGGATGAATTAGCTTATATTATTAACCATTCTGAATCTACTTTTATTTTTGTTGAAAACAATAAGCAGCTTCACAAGGTTTTATCCAAAAAGCATGATCTTAGATTGGTGAGATGTATTGTTGTTATTGATGATGATAAATCTTATGAAGAAAAAATAGGAAATATTACTGTATTTTCTTATAAAAAATTACTAGAACTCGGAGCTCAGTATTTAAGGGCTAATCCAAAATCATTTGATGTAGAGATTGAAAAAGGTTCTTCAAAAGATATTGCAACTATAATATATACCTCTGGTACAACGGGCATGCCAAAGGGAGTAATGCTGAGGCATGAATCTTTTATTTTTCAATTAGATAGACTTTATGATTATCTTCCAACGCTTAAACCTGGCAAGATAATGATTTCTATTCTTCCCCTTTGGCATTCTTTTGAGCGGGCCTGTGAATATATAGTTGCTTTAAAGGGTATATCAATTGCATATTCAAAGCCCATAGGGCCTGTTTTGTTAAAAGACTTTTTACTTTTAAATCCTCAAATGATTATTTCTGTACCTAGAATTTGGGAAGGTATAAGAATAGGTATTATTAAAAAGGTATCAGAATCTCTTATTAAGAAGCTTGTGTTTGGAGGGTTTTTAAAAATTGGAATTATTTATGCAAAGCTTAAGGAGAGATTTTTAGGGCTTTCTCCTATTTATAAAAAACCCAATTTGTTTATTTCGCTTTTTTCAAAATTATTTTTATTTGTTGGGATTGTTTTAATTTTCCCTATTAAATTATTGGGTGATATTTTAGTATTTAAGAAAATAAAAAATGCTCTTGGACAAAATTTTGAATTTGGAGTTTCTGGTGGTGGGGCATTGGTTGATTATGTTGATTATTTTTTTAAGGCTGTAGGAATTAAAGTTCTTGAAGGTTATGGTCTTACTGAAACGGGGCCTATTTTGAGTGTTAGGCGCCTTAAAGGCCCTGTAGCAAGAACTGTAGGACCTATTTTGCCAGATGTTGAATATAAAGTAATTGGAATTGATGGGGAAGTTTTGTCTTATGGAGAAAAAGGTGAGCTTTGGGTCAGATCACCGCAAATAATGAGCGGCTACTTTAAGGATAAGGCCAAGACGAATGAAGTTTTAACAGAAGATGGTTGGTTAAACACTGGGGACTTGGTTAGATTAACAATTAATAATGAGATTTCAATTGTTGGTAGAAGCAAGGATACAATTGTTCTCAGAGGTGGAGAAAATATTGAGCCTGAGCCTCTTGAGAGAGTTTTGGGCAAATCTTTGTTTATTGAAAATGTTATGATTGTTGGCCAGGATCAAAAATTTTTGGGGGCTGTTATTGTGCCTAATTTTGATAATCTTGAAAATTGGGCAAATTCTAGTGGGGTGTCTTTTTCTTCTAGAAGTGATTTGTTGACTAATGAGGACGTCAATAAACTTTATTCTAAGCATATTTCAGACACTATTAATACCAAATTAGGTTTTAAAAATTTTGAAAAAATAGTAGGCTTTGTTTTGCTTCAGGATTCTTTTTCAATTGGGGAAGAGCTTACCAATACTCTTAAGTTAAAAAGGTATTATATATCCAAAAAGTATGAAGATAAAATAAAATTAATTTTTAGCAAAAGTGACTTAGATTTAAACGGATATTAGACAAGAAAATTTTGTAAAATTTTCTTGTCTACATTTTTAACATATAAGGGATGTTGAGCAGGTGCATGCAATTTTTTATTGTTTGTAATATGGCTTTTAAAAATTCGATTCTTGCGGCTGTTAAGTTAGTATTGTTTATATCTATTACTTTAACTTCTTTATAGTATGTGCTAAAATGTTTTGCAAGCGAGTATGAATAGCTGGTAAGTATTGAAGGGTTTAAATCTTTTGCTGCCTTTATTATATTTTCTTCTAATTCCGATATAATTTTAATAATTTCCCATTCTTTTTCATGTTTTAAAAGTTCAAAATCAATTTTTTCCATTACAGGAATAGAAAGTGCGTTATACTTTTCAAGAATGCTATTAATTCTTGCTCCAACATATTGAATATATGGTCCAGAATTTCCTGTAAAAGATAGACTTTCTTTTTTATTAAATACAATATCTTTATGTATAGCTGATTTTAGCAGATAATAGTGAATTGCTCCTAGTGCAATATTTAAAGCATTTTTTTTAGCACTTTCTTTATTCTCAATTTTTTGTGTAATTTCGGGTATTATTGATTCTATTAGATCTGAGATTAAATTGTCCGCATCAATTACATTGCCCTCTCTTGATTTCATTTTTCCATCAATAAGATTAACCATTCCGTGTGACAAATGAATAAGTTTTTTATTTTTTGAAAGTCCTAATTTTTCTGCTACAAAAAATAAACTTTTGAAGTGCTGAATTTGTTCGCTTCCAACTACATAAATCATTTCTTCAAAATTAAATTCTTTTGTTCTAACTGCTATATTTCCCAAATCTTGGGTAAGATAGATAGATGTTCCGTTTGATCTTATGAGTACTTTTTGTTTTACGTTAGTGTCTGTTTTTTCATCTGAGTCTAAGGGTAAATCAATGCATATTGCGCCATCTTCTCGCTTGTAACAAAATCCTTTTTCAAGCCCTTCTAATACGACATTTTTCCCAATTTCAAAAATTTCACTTTCAAGGTAAATTTTATCAAATGAGGTGTTTGTAATTTCGTATGTTTCTTTTATTCCTTCAATTGCCCATTTATTTAACTTTTCCCAAAGTTCAATTGTGCTTACATCTTTTTGTTCCCATTGTAAAAGTAGATCTTGAATTTCTTTTTCAGCATTTTCATTTTCTTGCGAGTAATTGTTATATTTAACATAAAAATCGCCGATTAAATGATCTCCTTTTTTAAAAGCTTTTTCAGGGGTAATGTCGTTTCCAAATTTTTTGTATGCAAGCATTGATTTGCAGATGTGAACTCCCCGGTCATTTATTAGGTTTATTTTTGTAATTTTTGCACCTACAGCTTTTAATATTCTTGACAGACTTTCTCCTATTACGTCATTTCTAAGATGTCCTACATGCAATGGTTTGTTTGTGTTTGGTGATGAAAATTCTAATATTATTTTTTTATTGTCTAGATATTTGCTTGTTCCATAGGTATCTTTTTGAGCATTTACCATTTGTATTGTGTTTTTTATATATTCTTTTCTAGAAATTTTGATGTTTAAGTAAGGTCCCACGGCTTTAATTTCATATTTAGCTTTAAGATTTTTAATTATTTCTTCAGATATGGTTTCAATAGGAAGTTTCAAGGTTTTGCTGAGTTCAAACATTAATATGGAAATATCCCCCAGATCGCTTTTTGGAGGTTTTTGAATATTTATATTGATTTTATCTAGCTTTATGTTTTTTGATAATGCTAGATTGGCAACTATAATATTAATTTCGTCTTTAATCTTTTTTTTAACACTTTTATTCATTATTTTCCTCTTTAACACTTTTAGTAATTTTTTCTTTTTCAGCACTTTTGGGAATTTTTTCCTCTTTAACGCTTGTTAGTATATTGATTAATAGTAAAATTAAAGACGCTACAATAAAAATGTTTGAGCTATGGACCGACATTTTTGTATTTATAAACCCTTTTATTATAGGTATTTCGTTGTTAAAAAGTTTTAAATTACCCGTGTTTAATATTTCTCTAATAAGTGAGGTTGTTGAGCTTAGGGCAATGAAAATTAAAATTGGAATTTTAGAATATTTAATTATCATTGATGGATTTTTTAGGATTTTAAAAGGTTCGTTTTTATGAAATGAGATTATTATGGCTATTAAAATGGGTATTGAAAATTTAAATTCTTTGTATAAAGTTGGTGTTAAGTATAGCATGAATAAGTAAGTTAGACTAGTAAAAATTCCTATTATTAATAGATATATCCCTAATATATGGCTTTTATGCTTTTTTAGTTCTATTTGATTGATTATTAGGGCAGGAAGGATAATGCATATTGAAATCCAAACAGATGCGATACTAGCATCTAAAAAGTTTTTTGTATAAGCAAAAATAGGAAATAACATTAAATGGGTTTTAAGATATTTTTCAATATTATGAAATGTTTTTTTTTGCATATTATTTCCTATTATTCTAGTTTATTTGGTTTTAAATTGATTTGTACTTTCACTAATTCCAGAAATATGGCTTGAGTTTGTAGTTCCTAAAACTTTAATACGCTCAATTGCTTCTACTAGTTTGTTAATCTCTTCTTTTAAACCTTTCATTGAGTTTGATACTGTAATATTAATTTCTCCTAGCAGTTTAATAGTGCTAATGATTTCTTTGTTGCCTCTAAACATATCATTTGAACCAATTTTTACTTCATATGTTATTTCCCGCATTGTATTTAAAGCCTTTAAAATTTCTTGGCTACCTATTGATTGCTCTTGCATTGTATGATTTATTTCTTCTATTACTTGAACAACCAAATTGATTGAATCGAATATTTGGTTAAAAGCTTTATTTGTTAATTCAGAGGTGTTTACGGTCTTGGTTATTGAATCCATTATTTCGTTAATTGATGAGGCAACAGATTCTGATTGTGATGTTACTTGTTCTGCTAAGTCTTTTATTTCTTCTGCAACAATTGCAAACCCTTTTCCGGCTTCACCGGCGTGAGATGCCTCGATTGCAGCGTTCATTGAGAGTAGGTTGGTTTGACTTGCTATAGATGAAATCAAAGAGTTTGCTTCTTGTAATCTTGTTGAGTTTTTGAAAATCTCTTTGATTTGAGTAATAACCTCTTCTTGTTTTTTTCGCCCATCATCAGAGAATCTTTTTAGTTCTTCTGTACTTTTTGCAGCTTTTTGAGTTATTTCTGTTATTGATTGTATTCCTCCTATCATTTCTTCAATAGCTGATGAGGATTGTTCAACGCTTGCGGCTTGAGTTTCAATTGAATTGTCAAGAGATGAAATATTCTTTGAAAGACTTTCAATTATGTTTGTTGTATTTGAGATGAATTCTACCTGTTTTTCCACTTCTTCTTGCGTTTTTTCTATGTATTGATTTGAATTTTTGATTGTATTATGGGTTTTATTTATTTCACTAAATAAATGGTCTCCGTTTTCTTTAAGCAGTTTTACTCGTTCTTGTAGTGAATTAATTACATTTTTTAGATTTTCAATAAAATGACCAAAAAGATTTATTGTTGAGCTTATTGAATCTTTGCCTTTTGATTCGATTTTAAATGTTAAGTCGCCATCTTTAACTTTTGGAATGACAACATTGAGTTTATCTATTTTTGATATTATTAAAGTTTTTATGGTTGATATCATTATTAATATGAAAATTATTACCAAAATAAATATAATGGAAAGTGAAATTAATCTCATATTTTTAAATTCTTTTGAAAATATGTTATTATAATCTATTTTTATTCCTAAGTACCAATGAGATGTTGTGATTCTTGCTAAGGAGATTATTTCATTTGAATTGCTTGTATTGTAAGTTGCCTTTCCTTGAGATAGCGCATTTAGTATTTCAGTTAGTGTTTTTAGGTTAAAGCCGAATATGTGCTTTATGTTTTTTAAAATCTCGTCTTTTCCTCCAAATGCATCGCCACTGTTGTTTATTAAGTATACATTAAAGTATTTTGATGAGTTTTGGCTGCTTGCATTTTGTTCTAGCAATGAGTTTTCCAAAAGCAGTAAAAGATATTCTTTTAGTTCGGCAATTTTTTCTGAAATGTCAGCATATAAAATAATATATCCAATATTAGATTTTTTTGAATCTGTTATTTTATATGCTATTGGAATATAAAAATTATTATTTATTTTTACTAAGCTGTTGTGAAGAATTGAGATTTGAAATGTAGTTATGGCTTTTCCCAGAAGCAATTCTTTTAAGCTTATATATTGGCCGGTTCTTTTTTTTTCGCTTGATGCGATTATGTATCCATCTTTGTTTGTATACTCTATTATTTTAATAAAAGAAGGCAATGTAATTAAAATTTTGTCAGATACCAAGTGTTGTACACTTTTGTTATTTAGAATTGCAGATTTATAATCATATTTGGCTGTCAATATGCTTAAAGCTTTTATTATTTCTTTGGATTCATCAGAAAAGCTTTTAATCATTGCTTGGTTAATGAATTTTGTAAAGTCTTGAAGTTCTTTTGTTATGATTTTTTTATAGCCCTGATCTAGTAGTAAAAAGGTTGTCGCAATAATGATTATTGTATATGCCAGAATTATAAAATTGAATTTATAAAAAAGGTTGGAGTTAAGTCTTTTTCTTTTCACTAATTTCCCTCAAAATTTTGTTTTCATAAAATTTTTAAAACCTTAAAGTTTTAGTATTCTATATGTTTTATTATATAATTATATATGCATGTAGCTAAATAATAAAATAATTATTTTGCAAATATTTGAAGGATGTAATCTTTAAGACCCAAGAAAGAAAGGTCTAATTTGCCAATTGTTATTAGCATTATTTGTGATTTATGAAGGTGATAGTTTTGTTTTAAGATTTTAATTATACTAATGTTATGTTTGGAGAGCTTTTATGACAGATGAAAATTTGATCGATATTAATCTGAAAAATACTAAACGATTTCTTTATCTGGTGTTGTTTGGATTCCTTTTTTTTAATTTTTTATTCATAGGCTATACTTATATTAATCATAAAAATGAATATTTGGATCGCTTTAAATTTGATTCTAAGTTGTTTTTAAATAGCGTTTCTACTGTTATTAAAGCTAAATATTCGGAATCCTCTAGGTTTCTTGAGGAGCTTATAAAAGATAGCTATAGGTTTGGGATATTGGTGAATTCTTCAAATAGCTTTCTTTTGTCTTCAAGTTTAAAATTAGGTGACAGTTTAGATGAAAATAGCGATTTGTTTTTAAAGTCAAGAGAATTTAGCTCTATAGATAAAATTTTTAAAACTATTCCTTTGGCAGAAGATTCACTTGAAGGTGTATTTTATATTCCTATAGGAAAAAATGTTTTAATATCAAATTCAAATTTTTCATCTTTAGGCCTAAAAGATGTTAGATTGGATCCAATTTATTCTGTTCCTGTAGAAAAAAATTCTAAGTATTATTCAAGATATATGCAAATAGATGGAAAAATTTATTCTGTATTAAGCTTTCCGGTTAGAGATTCTGTTGCAACATTGGGTGTAATAGGGATTTTAGTATGTTTTGATGAATTGTTAGATATTATTGAGAATCAGTTGTATTCTTCTATTAAATTTAGTAGTAAGAATTATAATTTTTTTGTGCTTGACAGAAATTACATGCCCATTTTTTTAAACTTTAATAATCTTCAGACCAAGTCTTTTTCTACAGCTTATAATGAGAACTTTTTAAGTAAAGTTATAGCTTATGTTAAAAAAGATTCTTCTATTTCTCAGTATACTTTTAATTATGAAAGAGATTTTTATTCTTTAAATTTTGTAAAAACTGATGATTTTTTGACTCAAGGGTTGATTTTAAATGTCAATTCCATTCCTATTATGTTTAAATCAAATTGGGTAATATTTTTTGTATTTTTATTATTATCTTTTGCAATTATGTTTTATTTGTGCAAAACTTTTGTTTTTTCATTGATTAATGATTTTAACAAAATTGTTGATTATCAAAAATCAAAAAGCGATCCTTTTGGTCTTGAATCTCCCTTAGAGGTTAAGTATTCTTCGTCTATTATTTCTTATATTAGTTCAAAGTTAGATAGTCTGTCTTCTAAGAGTAATGAATCTTTTGAAAAGATAAAATTTTATTCTGAAGATTTGAATGAATATTTGGAACAAATAGAAACTGCTATATCAAATACTGAGAGCATAGATTCTAGCATTTTAGTTTACGAACAATTAAGAGATACTTTTTCTAGATTTGAAAAATCAATTGTTGATATTTTAAAAGGCTTTGAATCTATTGCTGATCCGATTAATGATCACAATAGGCATATATCAGAAATTTCTTCAAGTTTTGAAGAGAATGTCAGTTTTTTCTATAGTATAGATAAAAATTTGGAGATTTTTAATAAGGCTGCTACGATAAATTCTGCTGATATTGAAAATATTAAAAGCAAGGTTTTTGATTTAAATATTGTTTTTGAAAATGTGAATAAAAATTTTGCAGATCTTTTGTCTCAAACAAATAGTTTGCAAAGTGTAAATAAACTTTTAGTTTCAATTTCAGCCCAGACCAATATGCTTGCTATGAATGCAGCAATTGAAGCAGCAAAAGCAGGTGATGCAGGCAAGAGTTTTGCAGTTGTTGCTGAGGAGATTAGAAAACTTGCTATTAATTCTGGAAAATATTCTAAGACTATTAAAGATGAGCTTAAAACGGTTGATAGCATTATTTCAGTAATTAATTCAGAGATTGATACGATTTATAAAAATTTCATAGACATTCAAGATAATGTGGACAACAATTTTTCAAGGCATGAGAAGGTGGATCTTACTCTTGCGAAACACTTTAAAGAAATTGGTGAGTTTAAAGAGAGGTATTTGTCTTATGATACTAAGATCAGAGATGCTAAGAATATGTATAAAGAAGTATTTAATAACCATTATTTTATTAGTAGCAAGTTTAACAACTTTAGCCAAGATTTAAAAGAGCTTAAAGTTTCTAAGATGAATTTAGATGTGGTAAGTTCTCTTCAAGAATATTCATCTTTAGTGAAATCTTCTAAGGACAAGATATTAAAGACAAAGGAATTGATTCAAAAGATTAATGATGAGATTAAAGATATTCTTTTTTAGTTTTTTGATTAATTGAATCCTATGTAAAGAACTTCTTCTTCAAGTAAAAATCCTGTTTTCGAGTAGACTTCAGTTTTTACTTTTTCAATTAAGCTTTTTATGTCGTTGGAAGTGGCATTGTTAATATTGATAATAAAGTTTCCATGATACTTAGATACTGTGGCGCCCCCAATGCTTAATCCTTTGAGCCTGCACTCTTCAATTATTTGTCCACTAGGCTTGAGAAATGCTTTATTATTTTTGAAAGTGCTTCCGCTACTTGGAAATAAATAGTGACCCTTATTTATTCTTGCTTGTTTATTTTTATTCATTTTTTCTTCAATAATTTTCTTATTGTTTCTTTTTAAATTCAATTCAATTTTTAATATGAAAAAGTTTTTATTTTGAAAAGGTGATACTTTATACTTAAAGTCTTCTTTTTTAAATTCTTTGCAAATGGTTTTTCCATTATCATTTATAAATGTAATTTTTTTTAGTATTTCAGAGATTTCATTTCCAAAGCATCTGGCATTCATCCATACAGCGCCTCCTAGTGTCCCGGGTAGTCCATAGATAAATTCTAGGCCACTTAAACTGTTATTAAGTGCAATTTTACATAAATTTTCAAAATCTGCGCCACATTCGCCGACAATTTTATTTTCATGAATCTCTATTCTGTTTAGATATCCGGTGTATATTATTGGAAAATCAAGTTCTTTATCGTCATTGACTAAGATATTTGATCCTCCCCCAAGAATAAATAGTTTGATTTTTTCTTCTATTGCTGCTTTAAAAATATTTTCAGCTTCCTTAACATTTTTGGGGGTGAAAAATAATTTCGAAATGTTTCCAATTCTATATGTTGAATAGTCGGCTAGATTTTTTGTTTGAGGCTTAATATTGATTTTTTTAAGAAAATTATTTAGGCTTTTATCCATACGTACTTAATAATAAATTAGATTTTTTATTTTTTCAATTTTGAGAAATGTATGATTTTAAAGCTATATAATACTAGAACAAAGGATTTTTCAGAATTAACAAATTTTGAAAATGTTAAAGTGTATGCTTGCGGGCCTACTGTTTATAATTATGCTCACATTGGAAATTTTAGAACTTATATTTTTGGAGATTTATTAATTAAAACTTTAAGGTTTTTAGGATATAAAATTAACTATGCGATGAATATTACAGATATTGGACATTTAACAGGTGATCTTGATGATGGAGAAGATAAGGTTGCTAAGACCGCAAGGGAGAAGGGCCTTACAGCTTATGAGATTAGTGAATTTTTTACAGAGGCTTTTTTTAACGATTGTAAAAAATTAAACATTTTGTATCCGGATAAAGTTCTTGTTGCAAGTAAACATATTCCCATCATGATAGAGGTTGTTAAAATTCTTGAAGAAAAAAAAATTACTTATTTTTCTAATGGTAATGTGTATTTTGATACTTCTTGTTTTAAAAGCTATGGTGAGATGGCCGGCATTGATCTTATTGATAAAGATATGACTTTATCCAGAGTTGATGTTGATAAATTTAAAAGGAATAAAACCGATTTTGTTTTGTGGTTTACTAATTCTAAGTTTAAAGATCAGGAAATGAAATGGGATTCTCCTTGGGGATTTGGTTACCCAAGTTGGCATTTGGAGTGCGCTGCTATGAATTTGGAATATTTTAAAGATACGCTTGATATTCATTTGGGAGGAGTTGATCATATTGGAGTTCACCACATAAATGAAATAGCAATAGCAGAGTGTTTTTTGAATAAGAAGTGGTGTGATATCTTTGTTCATGGAGAATTTTTGATTATGGATTATGATAAGATGTCAAAGTCACGTGGAAATTTTATTACAGTTAAAGACTTGGAAGATCAAAATTTTTCTCCTCTTGATTTTAGATATTTGTGTTTGACATCACACTACAGAAACCAATTAAAATTTTCATTGGATAATCTTCAAGCAAGCAAGATTGCTAGAGAAAATTTGATAAACAAGTTAAGTTATTTTTATAGATCTTTAGATCCAGTTGATTTGAATACGCTTAATAAGGATTTAAGAAATTTTGATTTTAGTGTAGAGAAAGAATATTACGACTCTTTTGTAGAAAAAATTTCTTTTGATTTAAATGTTTCTCAAGGATTGGCTTTGCTTTGGGAGATAATTAAATCTGAAAATCTAGGCTTTGTTTCAAAGCTTAGATTAGCTTTTATTTTTGATGAGATTATGTCACTTAATCTGAGAGAAGAAATTTTAAAAAATTTAGAAAATTATGATGTAGTTATTGATGAGAATATGAAGATTTTGATTGAAGAGAGAAGAATAGCTAAATGTGAAAAAAATTTTAAGCGCGCTGATGAAATTAGAGACTTTTTTGCCAAAAAAGGTTTTGTTTTGGTTGATACTAAGGAAGGAACTAAGGTTAAAAGAGGCTAGTATTTGGCTATTTTTTTAAAAAACAAATATTTTTATTTAAGCTTAATTTTTATTATTTTTTTATTTTTATTTATTTTTTCTGGATTTTTATTTTATTCAAAGCCGATTATTTATGATATATCTCCAATTCCCACTTCGCATAAGGATATTATTGTTATTAAAGGGAGTAATTTAGGCTACAGTAAGGGAGAGATTAATATCAACAATAGTTATTTGGTTAAAAGTAGTATTATTAGCTGGAATAACACTGAAATAGTTTTTAAAATTACGGATGAAGTAAATTCCGGACTTATTTTTGTAAAAGGCGAAAGGGGTACTAGCAACGAACTTTTTCTTGTTATTAGTAGGCAAGTTCCTGTTAAACTTAATAGAAAAGATATACCTTTTATTTTTTCAGAGGATAAAATAATTTTGAATGCAAATTCTTCAACTTTATTGCAGGGTATGAATTTGTTTTCAAATTCTAATACTATTACAATTTTTCTTGAAACTAAGGACAAGCTTTATACAATTTTACCTCAAAATATTTTAAATGTTTCTGAGAATAGATTGGAATTTATTTCTCCTAAAACTTTAAATTCTAGTGGTAAGCTTTATGTTTTATTGAACAATATCCAAAGCAATAAAGTTCCGTTTTCTGTTAAGGATGATTTTTTTAAGTGGACTTTAGGTGATTCGAAAGAGTTTGCAATAGTTGAAGAGATTTATTTTAATCAAGATATTAGTAGCAATTTTGATTCAAACCCTGAAGATATTAATTTTAATATCTTCTATTTAAGACCAATTGAGAATGAGCGTCAAGAAATCACGGAGAGCGGTAGTGAGCATCTTGATTTTAATATTGATAATTTATTTTTTGAAAACCTGAAGACAAATAAATTTATTTTTAAGACTAGAGTGAAAACTTATAAACTTGATTTGGAATTTTTAGATGCGAAATATTTAGAAAGCATTGAGGTTGATAGAGATATTAACAATCAAGAGTACAAAAAGTATGTTCAAGATAAAAAAAAAGATTATTTATCTTACAATTCTGTTGATTTAATGTCGATAGATTCTCTAATTTTATCTAAAACTGCGGGCAGTAATTCGGTTTATAATTTAGCTAAAGCAATTTTTGATGTTTTGGTTTCAAATTTTAAAATTATTGAGAATGATTTAGGCTTAAAGGATTCTATCAAAGAAAGAAAAATTTCATCTAATAATTTAATAGTTCTTACTAATTTGTTATTTTTAAAGTACGAAATTCCGCTAAGAAATATAGTTGGGCTTTACTATGATTCTAATTCTCTTAAATTAAATGAGCATTTTTGGTTTGAATTTTTTTTAGCTGGGGTGGGGTTTGTATATTTTGATATAATAAATGCAGTATTATTTAAGGATGGCTCTAAGTATTTTTTGAATATGTCTGATAACTATATTCAATATGGATGCAAAGAGGATTATGATAAAAATGAATTTTTTGACGGGTATTTAGATTCTGGGTTTTTAAAGTATAAAAGCTTGACAAACGGATCGTATTCTTTAATGCACAGGTTTGTTTTGGAGGATAATTTTTAATGAGAGATGATCAAATATTTAATTTAATTGAAAAAGAAAAATTAAGAGAAAGAGAACATATTGAGCTTATTGCTTCTGAAAATTTTACATCTTTAGAGATAAGGCAGGCTGTTGGCAGTATTTTAACCAATAAGTATGCCGAAGGATATCCTTTGAATCGATATTATGGTGGCTGTTCTTTTATTGATGAGATTGAATCTTTGGCAATTTCAAGAGCAAAAGAGCTTTTTGGTGCAAAGTATGCCAATGTTCAACCGCATAGCGGATCTCAGGCCAATATGGCTGCTATAATGGCTCTTATTAACCCAGGGGATAGAATTCTTGGCATGCAATTATCTCATGGAGGACATTTAACTCATGGCAGTAGGGTAAATTTTTCTGGTATATTTTTTAACACTTATTTTTACGGTGTTTCTAGAGATTCTGAGCTAATTGATTATGATGAAGTTCTTAAAATAGCTAGAGATTGTAGACCAAATTTAATAATAGCTGGTGCTTCTTCTTATTCAAGAGGAATTGATTTTAAAAAATTTAGAGAAATAGCAGATGATGTTTCTGCTTATCTTTTGTGTGATATTGCGCATATTGCAGGCCTTGTTGTTGCCGGTTTTCATAATTCTTCAATTGATGTAGCACATCTTACTACAAGTACTACGCATAAAACTTTAAGAGGGCCAAGAGGTGGAATAATACTTTCTGGAAAGGATTTTGACAAATTGGTAAGCTTCAATGGAAAAGAGAAGCCTTTATTTAATGCTGTAAATTCTACGGTTTTTCCTGGAACTCAAGGGGGTCCTTTAGTTCATGTTATTGCGGGTAAGGCTATTGCATTCAAAGAAGCTCTTCAAGAAAATTTTAAAGAATACATTTCTAACGTAATAAAAAATACTAAAGTTATGGCTGAATATTTTAAATCGGAAGGATTTCGTATTGTTAGTGGAGGTACGGACAATCATTTGTTTTTGGTTGATCTTAGTAATTCGGACCTTACCGGTGCTGATGCTGAGAAATTACTTGAGAGTGTAAATATTACTCTAAATAAAAATGCTATTCCTTTTGATAAAAAAAGTCCTTCTTTGGCTTCTGGTATTAGAATTGGGGGCGCTGCTATTACTTCTAGAGGCCTAAATGAAAACGATTCTTTAAATGTTGCTAAATTTGTTGTTAGAGCTTTAAAGGCAAAGTCTGATATTGAATTAAAACAAATAAAAAAGGAAGTTGTAAGATTTATTAGAGATTTTGATATGCCTTGATTACGTTGGAGGCTGTGTTCAATAAATGCCAAGCCCAATTAGAGTGTTTTTTTTAGTGTTGTTGTTTATTTTTATTTTTAATCCCGCTTTAATAGCAATGCTTTTTATCTTATTTCCTTTTATTTTGATATTGTTTAGTTTTTTAGGTGTTTTTAGAATATACTTTACAAGGGATTACTCATATTCTAGATCCAGAGAGTTTGAATTTTATAAACTTTCTTTTTTATTAATGGCTAAATTGTTATCTATTTTGGGAACTGTAACTGGAGAGCAGCTAAGTTATGTCAATTTTATTATCAATTCTTTGAATTTGTCTGAACGTGATAAATCAGAGTTGTATACTATTTTTCATTCTGCTATTACTAAAAATAATAATGCTGATAAAATTTTGTATACCCTTAAGCTTGGTTATTTTCAGCACAAAGATCTTTTTATATGGCTTTTTGCATCTCTTAAAGAAATTAACAGACTTTCTAGATATAAAAATTTAGAAGCTGAAAAATTTATTTCTTATGTTAGTGTTTTTTTAGAACTTGAATCTGATGGTTATGAGGCCTATAAAGATATTAATATTAAAATTGTAAATCCCTATAGTGTTTTGGGGTTAACATACAGTGCTAGCGATGATGAGATTAAAAAGGCGTATAAAAGCCTTGTTATAAAATATCATCCTGATAAGTTTGCAAATGATCCTGTAAGGCAAAAAGATGCAAATGATAAATTTATAAAAATTCAAGATGCTTATGAAAAAATTTGTAAGGAAAGAAATATAAGGTAATCAACCATTCAATTGTTTTTAAAGATAAAAAAGAAGGGCCAAAGCCCTTCTTTTTTTGTTAGCTTCCGCTGTAGGCTATTTTGAATTGCAAGAAAGCGCTCCCAATAGCAGCATTATTTGTGTTTTTATTAGCAAGCTCTATGATGTTATTAGAATCCCATCCAAGAGAAATTGTTGTAAATCTTATTAGTTTTTCAAGGCTAAGTCCTGTTTTTAAATAAATTTTTGTAGCATCGCTTGAGAGTTTGTTAGAAGGCCCCAAAATGTATGCTCCAATATATGGTACTACATATGCTTCTGTTGAAATGGATGTTATTGGAATTGCATAATCAAGATATAAAGCCAAGCCGAGTTTCATTGCATCTTCAAATGTAAGATTAGGGACTGTGGCATTTGTGCTTGTTGAACTTTGTCCAGCTTGATTATTTGAATTAGTGTTTGGAATTGTTGTGGGATAGTTTTCTACAGATTTTTGTCTTAAAATATCATAAAGGCCAATAGATGTTATCCATCCTAGTCCATTTATAATACCTTTTTTATTGTCTTCATAGCTTGAAATTTCAACATTTAAGCTTTGAAATGCATTTTCAGATATGGTTTTTAATCTTTTTTCTGTATCTTTAGATCTGTAAAGGTTTTGTCCATAGCTTATTCCTAATGCAACTCCAGATTTTTTGTCTTGTTCCCCAAATAGAGTTGTGCTGTAGGAATCAGATCCTTTAATCTCCCAGGATTCTTTTTCGCCGGCATCTTTATTCCAAGCAAACCCTATGCTTGCTCCTGTTGAAAATGCAATGCCCAATTCTGTATTTTTACTGAAATTAAGGGCATTACCATTTGGATCAAATATATTTTCGGGTTTTTTATTAGGATCTGAAGATGTTTCTTTTTTGAAGTTTGCTGCTTTTGAGATGTGTCCAAATACAGAAAAATCGCTTGCAAAAGGATCTATTCCAAAATCAGTTCCCATTTGCAAAATAAGATAGGTGTTTTTATCATTAATTTTTGTTAATCCAAGCTTATATTGAGCTCCAAAAGATGCTAAAATTGCAGAGTTTGATAAAGTTGGACTCAATAAATCGTTACCGATTACGGATTTATCTTTTAAAGAGTATGTTATTGATGAATTGTTGAATGTATCATTTCCATAGGCTCCTGACAAGCCAAAATTTAATTCAAAAGGTGTTTCTGCAATTACAGATTTAGGATCTTCGTTTTGATCAAGTAGATTTTTTATTGGCTTCCATGTTGCCTGAATTCCATAAAGTATTCCTTGATATGTTTTATTGTAAGGGGTGTCTTTGTCTTTTTCCTGATTTCTGTTACCCGTGCCTGTTCCCCCTATTGCAAATGTAAGGTCGAGTTTTGGGAATTTGTATCCCATCTGAATTGTTCCTATTTTTTTAGAAGTACCTCTTGCAAGAATTGTCCCCCTTACTATTCTGTCATTACTTGGGAATCCGTAGTAAGTGCTTTTAAATCCAGTCATGGGTGCAAAACTAAATAAAGACTCTTTATTAAAGTCAAAATCTGTCATAGTACTTATTTTTATAAAAAAATCGTACATATTGATTTGTGCTGTAATATCTCCCACATCAATTTTAAATTGAGCATCTTTTTTGCCTTCCGCTTTTAATGCAAGATCTTCTACCTTAATGTAAGCTGAGAATGGATCGTCTTTGCCTAATTCGGGATTAGCTTCAAATGGTTTAAGCTTAATAGTAATTTTACTTTTGTTTTCAAACCCAGGAACAAGCTCATCCATGTCTAATCTGAATTCACTTGTGTTTTCAAATCCGAATGTCGGTATCCATGGATTTATTTTAAATATATCTTTTTCCTTTAATGCGTCTGCTGCAAATATTGCTGCAGATGTGGTTAAAAATATAATTGATTTATATAAAATATGGCTTTTCATAATTATACCTTCCTGTTGTAACTATAAACTTTTATTAGTTCTAGTTATTAATTAAATGTATTAATAAATATATTATATACATGCTATTATGTACAATATATTAGCATATATATAACATTTATATAATATTAAAATATTAAGTAAAAATTCAAGGTCATATTATTATTTTGTGATTTTTATATTATTCAAAATTATAAATAAGATTAATTTTAGTATAAATTAATCTTATTTATTTTAAACGATTAATTTATACTAAATAAACTAGCAATCCTGTTGCTAACATGTAGCATAAAGCATAAGTTATTGTTTTTGATAAAAGCTTGCCTTCTTGTCCAATTAATCCAGCAGTTGTTGTTGCTATTGTGATGTTTTGGGGAGAAATCATTTTCCCTCCTGTTGCTCCTGTTGTATTTGCTGCTGCAAGCCAGTAAGGATCTGTCCCAATATTTTCTGCCATTTGTGTTTGCAAAGGTCCAAAAAGAACATTTGAAACTGTGTCACTACCTGTTAAAAATGTTCCAATAGCTCCAATTAGTGGACTAAATAATGGTCCAAATTTGCCTGTTATTATTGAGATTCCATTAGCAAGATCTCTTATCATTCCGCTATGTGTCATTAATCTTGATATTGCAACAATGCATATGATTATAAATGAAGATAATGCCATTTTTTTAAAGGTTAGTTTAAATATTTTTATCTGTCTTAACATTGGAACTCCCCGTACCGAATAGGATATTATTGTTGCAAGTATAATCAAAAAGCCTGGAGAGATAATCCATTTAAAGTGTAGGGGATTTGTTTCTGGATAAATGCTAATAGTGCTTTGAAAAGTTTTTAGGTATTCGTGAATTTTATTAAAAAGAGGAGATACAAGCACTATAAATGTTACTATTAAAATGTAGGGTGAGCAGGCAATAATTCCTTTTGATAAGGATATTGTGTTTTTGTTTTGGTGCTCAGTAGTTTTTTTATTTTCAAAAAACTTTGCATAAGCTATTGTTATTGTCATGGAAAGAATGCTTCCAAGGATTGCAGGAAGTTCTGGACCTAAAGTTTTCGATATAAATACTTGAGATATTGCCATTGACATTCCTGAGAGTAAGGTAAGAAGGAATACCCCTTTTAATCCTTTAATGCCTCCCCCTGTAAGAATTACCAGTACAAAAGGTATTGTTAAAGTTGGAAGTATTAGTTGGAATGCAATCTTAGATGAAACAATGTTAACGTCCAAATTGGTTGCTTGAGCTAAAGATATTATAGGAATTCCCACAGATCCATAGGCGGTTGATGAGGTATTCATTATTAAGCAGATTAAGCAGGCAAAAAATGGTTCAAATCCCATTGCTATTAATATTGATACAGGGATTGCAACAGCAGTTCCATATCCAGCAACTCCTTCTAAAAAATTTCCAAATCCCCACGCTACTAGTAATACTATAATTCTTTTATCAGAAGATACATTTGATAAAATATTTTTAATAGTTTCTATGTCTTTTTGATCTTCTGACATTTTGTATGTAAATATGGCAGCAATAATTACAGCTGCTATTGGCCATATCCCCATTAAGGCGCCTTCAAGCATTGCTAGACTTGTGTTTACTATCCCCAAGTTTTTATAAAATATAACTATAGCAACAGTGGCTATTAATGATATGGGTATTACATAGTAAGCTGGCTTTTTTATTATACCAAGTCCAATAATTATTAGGATTATTGGCACCAAAGCTGTTATAAAATCATAAAAATTCATAAAATAGTTCCTTTTTAATTGTATTGTAATTAACAATTAATAAATAATATATAATTTTAATATTACAACATGAATAGTATTTGTGTTATTGGGAAATTGTTATTAACTTTATTTTTATTTTTTTCTCCGATTTGTGATGATCTTTTTGCAGTTAATTTAGCTGAGATTAATAAATTATCAAAGTATGCAAAATCAATAGTTTTAATGGATTTTGATACCAAGCGAATACTTTATTCTAAGAAGCCTAATTTGGTTTTTCCTCCAGCATCGCTTACAAAGATTGTTACAATTTATACAGCTTTAATTGAAGCTGAAAAGCGAAATATAAAATTAGAAAGTATAGTTCCTATTAGTGATTCTGCTTCATATTATAATTCACCCCCCAATTCTTCTTTAATGTTTTTAGAAAAAGGTCAAATTGTTAATTTTGAAGAGATTTTAAAGGGCCTTTCAGTTTCTTCGGGCAACGATGCTTCTATTGCAATTGCTGAATTTGTAGTAGGTGATTTAAATAGCTTTGTTAATTTAATGAATATTAATGCTTTAAATTTGGGACTTTTAAATATGCATTTTGTTGAACCTTCTGGGTATAGCAGTGAGAATAAGATTACAGCATTAGATATGGCCTTTTTTGTAAAATCTTATATAGAAAAGTATAAATTTATGCTTAATATTCATTCTTTAAAGTACTTTGTTTATCCAAAGAGTAAAAATTTAGGAACTGCCTTGTCATCAAAATTTTTAAATGTAAAACAAAGAAATGCTAATTTATTAATACATGATTATCCTTATTCAGATGGTATTAAAACAGGATATATTAAGGAATCAGGCTTGAATCTTGTTGCTACTGCTAAAAAGGGCGATAGAAGGTTGATAGCAGTTGTATTGGGAGTTGAAAAAAGAATTAATGGATTTGGAGAGAAGATGAGAGCTTCGATTGCAAAAAATTTATTTGAATATGGATTTAATGAATATTCTAGATTTCCTTTAATAGTAAAATTAAAAGAAAAAGTCTATAATGGTACGGTAGATACAGTTGCTCTTTTTTCTAAAGAGCCTTTTTATTATATTTTAACCAAAGATGAATTTGATAAAATTAATATAAGTTATACTGTTGATAAATTGGTTGCTCCACTTAGTGGGGATATACCTGTTGGGAGGGCTGGGATTTTTTTAGAAAATGAAAAAGTAGGTGATGTTGCTTTATTTAGCGATAAAGTAAATAAATTGGGGTTTTGGCAAAGTCTTTATAAGAGTTTTGTAAATTTTTTTTCAAGAGAGAATTAATTTTATGTTAAATCATTTTAATTTTAAATTAAAACGCGATGTTACGATAATAGTTCCTGGTGAGGCTTTTGTTTCAAATAAGAGAGTTATTTCTACAATTCTTGGTTCTTGTGTTGCTGTTGTGCTTTGCGACGAATCAAATAATTTAATTGGAATGAATCATTATGTTCTAGTTAAATCGGATCTTGACATATCTTCTGATAAAAGAGGAAGATATGGGATTTATGCTATTCCTATGTTAATAAATGCAATGCTTGAAAATGGGGCTAATAAAAGCAATCTTAAGGCTAAGCTTTTTGGGGGAACTAATTTTATGGCAAAAGGATCGGTTAAGGTGGGGCTTGAAAATTCAGAGTTTGCCGTTAATACATTGAATAAGTATCGTATTCCGATCTTGGCCAAAGATTTTGATCAATCTAAGTCGCGAAAGATTTTTGCTTTTCCTGAAAACTTTAAAGTTATTGTGGAATATCCAGACGGAACAAAGGTTTTTTAATTTTGTCTAATGATGATTTTTTTAAAAATTCTCTCAATCAATTTCAGTATGAAGCAGTTACTACTATTGAAGGTGCTCTTTTAATTATTGCCGGTGCTGGTAGTGGAAAAACAAGGGTTGTTACTCATAGAATAGCGTATTTGCTTTTAAAAGGCATTGCTCAGAGAGAAATTTTAGCCTTGACTTTTACCAACAAGGCTGCTAATGAAATGAAAGACAGAATTGAAAAAATTTTAAAAAGTCCTCTTAGCAATCTTATGGTTTCAACCTTTCATGCTTTTGGGCTTTTCTTTTTAAAAGAAAATTATAAATTGTTAGGATATGGAAAAAATTTCAGCATTTATGATGACAACGATAGAATTTCTCTTATTAAAGAGATTTTACTTGATGAGGGTCTTTTTAATAAAAAAATTTCTTTAAATTCACTTAGTAATGTTATTTCACTTTTAAAAAACGGTATTCTCACTCTTGATGATTTGAAAGAGGAAGATTTAAATATTTACAGGCTTTATGAAGAGCGACTGAGACTTTATAATTCTTTTGATTTTGATGATTTGATTTTAAAACCAAAAGAATTGTTAAGTAGTAATTCTGATATTAGAAATAAATATTCTAAAAGATATAAGTATGTTTTGATTGACGAGTTTCAAGATACTTCTTTGATTCAATATAATTTTATTCGCCTTTTGATAAATCATAGTAATTTGTGCTGTGTTGGGGATGATGATCAATCAATATATTCTTGGCGCGGAGCTAATTACAACAATATGTTGCAATTTGAAAAAGATTATGAAGTTAAAGAAATAAAGCTTGAACAAAATTATCGTTCTGCAAAAAATATTTTAGATGTTGCTAATTCTGTGATTTTAAATAATAAAAATAGAAAAGAAAAGACCTTATGGTCTTTAAAGATGTGTAACAAAGTTATAGATGTTTTTGTATTTGAAGATGAAATTCAAGAATCGGAGTTTGTTGCAGATCGAATTATCCAGCTTTCGAAGTTAGAAGGTTTTAATTCTAAAAAGATAGGGGTTCTTATGAGAACCAATGCTCTTTTTAAAAACGTTGAGATGATTTTTAGAAGACATGGCATAAAATATAAAGTTTCGGGGGGGACATCTTTTTTCCAGAGGAAAGAAATAAAAGATATTATTTCTTATTTAAATGTAATAATAAATCCTAAAAGTGATTATGATCTTCTTAGAATTATTAATGTTCCAAGAAGGGGAATTGGCAAGGAATATTTGAAAAAAATTAGAGATATAGCAGACAAGAAAGGCTGTTGCATTTATGATGCTCTTTGTGACATTACTTTTTCTTTTACAAGCATTTCTAGTTATGAGAAAGCCTTAAATAAACAGGTCATTGAAAGCATAGAAGATTTTGTATCTTTTATTGAAGAGTATCAATATAAATTTAGTATAGCAAAAAACACTTATTCTAATATAATCAAAGAAATGATAGAAAGCATTGAATATTGGGGATTTTTAGTTAGCGAAAATCCCAATTCAATCAAAGTGGCTGAATATAAATATCAAAATATAGAAGGGTTTTTAAGCATAATTAAAAATTGGGAATCTAAGCAATTTGGTGAGTTGAGAGATTTAAGCAGTTTTTTAAATTACATAGTTCTTCAATCTAACGAATCAAGTGAGGAATCTGAAAATATTAATATTAATTTAATGACGGTGCATTCTGCTAAAGGTTTAGAATTTGATTATGTATTTTTTATTGCCGTTGAAGACAATATTATTCCTCATCATAGAATCATTGAAGATGGTGAGGTTGACTTGGAAGAAGAGAGGCGAGTTTTTTATGTTGCATTAACTCGTGCAAAAGATTCTCTTGTTATTACTATGGTTAATAAACGTAAAAAAGATAAACAAGTTTTTGATCAGTTGCCTTCAAGATTTATTTCAGAAATTCCTAAAGAATTTTTAAATTTTAATTATTGTGCAGATTTTGTTGAAAACAAAGCCTAAACAACATTATTAAATTTATTGAATGAATTTAAAAATTAATTTAGTATATTATATGATTAATTATAAATTAAATCTAAGTATATTTATGGATTTAATATAATCAAAGGAAAATTATTATGAGTATTGTAATTGATTCTTTTAAAGAGATATCAAAAATTCCAAGATGTTCAAAAAATGTTAAAGGAATTGTTAATTTTATTAAGCAGAGAGCCAAAAAATTTGGTTATTCTTTTAAAGAAGATAGTATTGGTAATATTGTGGTGCAAATAAAGTCAAATAATAATATTGATATGCATCCTATTATTTTACAATCTCATGTTGATATGGTTTGCGAAAAAAATGAATCCAGTTTGCATAATTTTGAAACAGATCCAATTGAAATTGTTGAAGAGGATGGATATCTTAAAGCATCAGGGACTACCCTTGGAGCTGATAATGGGATTGGAGTAGCTATGATGTTGGGGATTATGAGTGAAGCTAATAGTTTCCCTCATCCCGATTTAGAACTTTTATTTACCGTTGATGAAGAAATAGGTTTAATAGGTGCTCTTGGTCTTGATTCTAATTTATGTAGTGGTAAAAGCCTTATCAATCTTGATGGAGAGGAAGAGGGTTATTTTTTAGTTGGTTGCGCAGGATCAAGACTTGTAGAAATTGTTTTTTCTCCTAAGTATAGCCTTGTAACTAAAAAAACAAGGGTAGAGATTTTGTTTAAAGGGCTTAAAGGCGGTCATTCTGGGGCAGATATTCATTTAGATTTGGCAAATTCTTTAAAATTAATGTTTTTTGCTCTTTTTGAAATTAAAACAAAGCTTAATTTTGAGATTGAAGACATTTTTGGTGGAGACAGTAGCAATGCAATTCCAAATGAAGCCAAGGCTTTAATCTTTATAGATGATAGTGATTATGATTTATTAAATAAAGAGCTTAAGCTTTTCGTACTTAAAGTTAAAAGTATGTATTTTCTTGAAGGTGAATTTGATACTATTGTTGATAAAAGAGAATTTTCATCAGTTGAAGTTCTTGATGAAAATAGTAAAAATAAGCTTTTAAATATGGGAATGGGATTTTTACATGGAGTTCAAAAAGTAGAAAATTATGAAAATAAGCTTATAAGAACCTCTTTAAATTTTTCAAGTCTTTTAAAAGTGCAAGACGACTACATTTTTACTTTTTTAATAAGATCTTTATTGGATTTAGACAAAGAGTATGTTTGCAATCATTTGCAATCAATAAGCGATTTATCAGAAGCTAATTTTCGTATAATTTATGACTATCCTTCTTGGAGATCTGATACAAATAGCAATCTTTTAAAACATCTTAAAGGAGTGTATAAAGAGATGTATCTTGAAGATGCTAATGTTTCCATAATACATGCGGGACTTGAAACAGGTATAATATCTTCTAGATTGGGGGGTATAGAATCTGTTACTCTTGGGCCTTGGATTGAATGGCCTCATACTATTAGAGAAAGAGTAAACATTTCTTCAACCATTAGAGTTTATGATTTTTTGAAAAAAAGCTTAGAAAGATTACAAAAATTTTAGTTTTAAAAAATTTGATGTTTTATTATATATATTTTTAATATAATTCTTATGGTTTTTGTTGTTTTTATTTTTTATTGACTTAAGAACTAAATATTTATAAAATATTATAATAATCATAGTCGCTAGTTATTGGTGGTTGTAGCTCAGTTGGTAGAGCGTCGGGTTGTGGTTCCGAATGTCGCGGGTTCAAGCCCCGTCAATCACCCTTTAATCAATTTTATTTTTAAATGCATTCATAGCTCAATTGGATAGAGCGGCGGACTTCGAATCCGAAGGTTGCAGGTTCGACTCCTGCTGAGTGCGAAATTATTATTTATTTAGTAGATTATGCATACTTGCAAAAGCTTTTAAGTTTTTGTATACTGGTCTGAGTATGAAGTATGCAGGAGTGGTGGAATTGGCAGACACGCTAGACTTAGGATCTAGTGCCTTTGGCTTGTGGGTTCGACTCCCACCTTCTGTAAAAGTGCGAAAGTAACTCAGGGGTAGAGTGCCACCTTGCCAAGGTGGAAGTCGCGGGTTCAAATCCCGTCTTTCGCTTTTTAATAATTTTCAATAAGGTTTAATTAAGGCATTAACAGTGATTTTAAATAAAGATATTAAGCTTCTTCCAGGTTCAAAAGTTGAGGTTGTTATTAGAGTTTCAAAAAGTGTTATTCAGGAAAAATATAATTCATTATTGCAGGATTATTCTTCAAGACTTAAGATTCAAGGGTTTAGAATTGGAAAAGTTCCTATTAATGTTATTGAAAATAAATATTCTGAGAGTTTAAGAGCTACTGTTTTAGAAGAAGTAATTAACAATTCTCTTAAAGAATTTTTTAAAGAAGAATCTAAAATGCCCTTAAGCTATGCTATGCCTAGTGTAAAGGAAGAAAATTTAAGATTAAATCTTGACGAAGATTTTGAATTTACTTTTGTATATGAAACTTATCCTGAATTTAAAATTCCAAATTTTGATAAGATTGATATTAAAGTGGAAGTTCCTGAAGTTTTTATTGATGATTCTGATATTGATAATGAAATTAAGAATCTTCAATTAGAAAATTCAATTGTCATTGAGGATGAGGAAGGGGTTGTCAAGAAAGATAGCATTGTTAAAGTGGATTTTGTTGAGCTTGATGATCTTTTAAATGAGATAGTATCAACAAAAAGACAGGGCTTTGTTTTTACGGTTGGAAAATCTGAGACTTATTATGATTTTGACAAAGATGTAATTGGTATGAGAATAAATGAAGAGAGAGTGATAGAAAAATTTTATATTGCAGATTACAAATTTAAAGAACTTGCGGGTTCTTCAAGAAAATTGAAAATTAAGATTGAAAGTGTTAAAAAAAGAGATCTCCCTTTAATAGATGATGAATTTGCACAGGATATTAGTGGTAAATATAATACGCTAGATGATCTTAAAAATTTTATAAGATCTAGTCTTTTAAACATTATTGAAGAAAAGAAAGAAACTTTAAAGTTAAATAAATTTTTTTCTACTGTTTCTGAAAAATTAGAAATAGATTTTCCCCATTCAATGCTTGAGGCTGAAATTGAAATTGCTTTTAAGGATGCCAAAAGGCAAAATAAAAATAATATGAGCCTTGAAGAATTTAAAAACATGTTTTATTCTTCAGGATATGATGGTAGTAATAATTTAAAAGATGAGATTCTTAGAAATTTAAAATCTAAGCTAATAATTCAGAAAATGGTAGATTTAGATCCAATTGAAGTTACTGAGAGTGATGTTGAGGATGAAATGGCTAAGCAGTCTGAGGATTCAGGTGTAAGTTATGAGGAGATTAAAAAATTTTATGAAGATCAAAATCTGATTTCTTATTTAAAGAATGATATCAAAAGGAAAAGAGCTAAGAAAAAAATTTTGGAAAATCTTAAAGAGGTAAAGGGCAAAAAAGTTTCTTTTAAAGATTTTGTTAATTATAAGTGTGAGTAAGAAAAATGGAGTTTATGTATAATTTAATACCTACTGTAATAGAGAATACGGGAAATTATGAGAGAGTATTTGATATATATTCAAGATTGCTTAGAGAGCGTATAATATTTTTAAGTGGCGAGATTAATGATCCTAAGGCAGATACTGTGATTGCTCAACTTTTGTTTTTAGAATCAGAAGATTCAAACAAAGACATTTATCTTTATTTAAATTCTCCAGGGGGCAGTATTACTGCAGGTCTTGCAATTTATGATACTATGCAATATATAAAGCCTGATGTAAGGACAATTTGCATTGGGCAAGCTGCTTCAATGGGTGCTTTTTTACTTGCTGGTGGTGCTAAGGGTAAAAGAGAATCTCTGGCTTATTCTAGAATAATGATTCATCAGCCTTGGGGCGGAATAAGTGGTCAGGCTAGTGATATTAATATACAAGCCAATGAAATTTTAAGACTTAAAAAATTGATAATAGATATTATGTCTAGTCGGATAGGGGTTGATAAAGAAAAACTTGCTCTTGATATGGAAAGGGATTATTTTATGACTTCAAGCGATGCTCTTAAATATGGTCTTATTGATAGTATCTTAGTGAGAGAATAGTTTTATTTTTGGTAAAAGTTTTTATGGCAAGAGTAAAAGGTCAAAAAGTAAAAGAGTGTTCTTTTTGTGGACTTAGTGTCGCTGAGCTTGGTGGTAATGTTGTTATATCTAATGGAGTAGCGATTTGTCCAGAATGTTCTAAAATATGTCACAATCTTTTTAAAGAAAAGTTGTGCAAACCGTTAGATTCTAAGTCTAACAGCTTGCCAACTCCCAAACAACTTAAAGATCATTTAGATATGCATGTTGTTGGGCAAGAAGATGCAAAAAAAGTTTTATCTGTGGCTGTTTATAATCATTATAAGAGAATATTGAAAAATAATAAATATGACAATGGTATTGAAATTGAAAAATCTAATATACTTTTGGTTGGTCCTACGGGCAGTGGTAAAACCTTGCTTGCAAAAACGTTGGCTGCAGAGATGAATGTACCATTTGCAATAGCAGATGCTACAACTTTGACAGAAGCAGGATATGTTGGCGAAGATGTAGAAAATATTTTGCTTAAATTGATACATGCTGCTCATGGGGATGTTAGTTTAGCTGAGAAAGGGATTATTTATATAGACGAGATAGATAAAATTGCTAAAAAAAATGAAAATGTTTCAATAACAAGAGATGTTTCTGGAGAAGGGGTTCAACAGGCTTTGTTAAAGATAATTGAAGGCACTGTTGCCAATGTTCCTCCAAGAGGTGGTAGAAAGCATCCTTATGAGGATACTATTGAAATTAATACTCAAAATATACTTTTTATATGTGGTGGCGCTTTTGTTGGGCTTGAAAATATTGTTAAGAATCGAATAAATAAAAGTTCTATTGGCTTTTCAGTAATTGAAAAAAAGAATATAAGAGAAGATACTTCATTAAAGTATTTAGAAATGGAAGATTTGATTAAATTTGGCTTAATACCAGAGTTTGTTGGCAGGCTTCCTGTGCATTCGTATCTTGAAAAGTTGAATAAAGAAGATTTGTTGAAAATATTAGTTGATCCCCAAAATTCTATTGTTAAGCAGTATTATCATATGTTTAAAATGGACAATGTTGAATTAGTGTTTGAAAAAGATGCTTTAGAATCAATTGTAGATGAAGCTATTTTAAGAAATACTGGAGCAAGAGGACTTAGATCTATTTTAGAGGGTCTTCTTAAAGATGTTATGTTTGAGGTTCCTTCTATTAGTAAGGCTAAGAAGGTTGTTGTTACAAAAGAATCTGTTTTAAGTTCAGATATTAACCCATTAATTTTGGTGGGGAATGCAATTAAAAAACCTTGGGCAAAAGAGTTGTATGAAATCAATCTTAAGTATGATAAAAAATAGAAAAGAAGATCTTCCAATTGTTATTTTAAAAGAAAATGTTCTTTTTCCTAATGTGACATTGTGGGTAACCTTTGATAATGAATATGTAATTAATTCCATAGCTCAATCCATGTTAGAGGAAAGATTCATTTTATTTGCTTATTCGAATGAATCTAATTATGGTGAATCTGATAGAGGAGGGGCTAAAAACTTATGCTCTGTGGGTACTTATTCTAAACTTATTCAGGTTATAAAGGTTAGTAAAGACGTAATAAAAGTTTTGGTTGAGTGTCAAAGCAGGGTTCTTATAGGTAGTGTTTCCAAAAAAAATGATTATTTGAGAGCCAAAGTTACTTTTGTGCCTGATGTTAGTGGATTAAACAGAGAGCTTTTTACCTATTCTAAATTTTTAAAAGAAACCTATGAAGCTTATAAAAATTCCTTATCTTTGAAATCTTATGATGCGGATAATGAACCAATTAATTATTTTGAAAATCCAAGTAAGCTTGTCGATATTATAGCTTCTAATTCAAGCCTGGAAAATAACATAAAATTAGAGCTTTTGCAAGAGTTAAATGTTAAAGCCAGAATAGAAAAGTTAATTGTTAATTTAAATATTGAAATTGACCTTTTAGATCTTAAAAAAGATATTAATTCTAAAGTTAGAGCTAAGTTGGATAAGGGACAAAGAGATTATTTTCTTTCTGAGCAAGTTAAAGAGATACAAAAAAGATTGGGTAAAGATGAAAACGATTATATTGACAGATTGAATTCTAAAGATATTCCAGAAGATGTTAAATCTAAGATTGAAAAAGAAATTTCCAGATTGTCTAAAATGCAGATGAATTCACCTGATGCGAATATTATTAGAAGTTATATAGAATTAATATTAGATCTTCCATGGAATGAAAATACTGTTATGAAAAATCATTTAAGCGAGATTGAGTTTATCTTAAGAAATTCTCATTATGGTATGGATGAAGCAAAAGAAAAGATAATAAATTTTTTAGCTGTTTATCAAATTAATTCTAAGGTTAAAGCTCCTATTTTATGTCTTGTAGGGCCTCCTGGTATTGGTAAAACATCTCTTGTGGAATCCGTTGCAAGATCACTGTCTAGGGAATTTGTTAAAATATCTCTTGGTGGCTTAAGAGATGAGGCAGAAATTAGGGGGCACAGAAGAACTTATGTTGGATCTCTTCCAGGTGTTTTTATTAGTGCAATGAAAAGATCAGGCAAATCTAATCCTGTTATTCTTCTTGATGAAATAGATAAAATTAATAGTAGTTATAAGGGAAATCCCGAATCTGCCCTTTTAGAAGTTTTAGATCCCGAGCAAAATTCTAAATTTATAGATCATTATTTAGAAATTCCTTATGATCTTTCTAATGTTTTATTTGTTACAACAGCCAATTCTATTAATGGTATGTCAAAGCCACTTATGGATAGAATGGAAATAATTAAAGTTGAAGGTTATTCTTATATTGAAAAGTTAGAAATTGCTAAGATTTTTTTGATTCCAAGCATAATTAAAGAGAGTTTTTTAGACAAAGTTTATATAAGAATAGAAGACGATGTTATTTTAAATTTAATTAGAAATTATACTATGGAATCTGGTGTAAGGGGATTAAAGAGAGTTTTAACTAATTTGATTAGAAAGCTTGTAAGGGAATTGCTTTATGAGTATTCTAAAGATCAAATCATTAAAGGCAATTTTTATTCACCAAGTTCTTTGATACATGGGAATAATTCGATTTTTACTCATGATCCTGATATTCCAGGTATTTATAAAATAATCAATATTAATAATTATTATAATTATATTGATACTGAGGATAACTTGGATTTAATTAAGATTGATTCTTCAGGATTTGTTTATGGGCTTGCTTGGACAAATTATGGTGGTACGGTTCTTCCTGTTGAGGCAACTAAGTTTGAGAAGAGAGGAGACATTATTCTAACAGGTAGTCTTGGGGCTATTATGAAAGAGAGTGCACAGCTTGCATATTCTATAGTTAAGACTTATTCTTCTAAGCTTAATTTTGATGTGAAGGAAAGCCCGGAAATTCATTTGCACTTTCCAGAAGGAGCAACGCCAAAAGATGGGCCTTCTGCGGGTATTACCATTGCAACAGCAATTGCTTCAATACTCTCTGATAAGAAAGTTCCTTTGGACCTTGCAATGACTGGAGAGGTGACTTTAAAGGGTTTTGTTCTTCCTGTGGGCGGTATTAAAGAAAAAGTTTTAGCGGCCTATAGAAACGGTATAAGCAAAGTTATCTTGCCTAAAGATAATAAAAAAGATTATTCTAAGCTTCCAGAAGAAGTTAAGGACAATATAGATGTTAAGTTTGTCTCCAACTTGGATGAAGTTTTTGATTATTTGAATATTATTTAAAAAATTATATATTTAAATTTTTATTTTAGGAGTGATCTATGAAAGATGGAGTTAGAAAGCCTTCGGGCAATAGAGTGTCTTTTAATGCTCAGCCTAATGTTAAGGGCTTGAGAAAGAATAATAGTTTTTCTTGTTTTGCTAAGAATAACTTGGACAAAAATTTTTCAAAGGGTAAAAAAAAGGGTAAATAAGAAGTGGCCTTAATGAGCCACTTTATTTCCTTTGATAATACAGAAATAAAAGATGTGTTATGCTCTCTTAGAATAATATTCTACAACCATTTGTTCATTAGCAAGCGTAGGTATTTCGTCTCTTGATGGAGCATGCTTTACTTTTATGTTTAAATCATCAGCATTTACTTCTATCCAGGTTGGTAAATTTCTAAGAGATGAAGTTTTTTCTATATTTGATCTTATTAATTTTTTTAAGCTGTCTTTTTCTTTTATTTGAATTTGATCATTTGCTTTTAGTATTATTGAAGGGATTGTAATTCTTCTTTCATTTAATATAATGATACCGTGAGAAACTATTTGCCTTGCATGAGCTCTTGAGATGGCAAACCCGGCTCTATATACAACATTGTCAATTCTTCTTTCAAGTATTGAGAGCAAATTGTCTCCAGTAACACCGTGATGTTTTTTTGCTTTTTTAAAAGTGTTGGTTAGCTGTCTTTCGCTTACGCCATAAGTAAACTTTATCTTTTGTTTTTCGATTAATTGTTTTCCATATTCTGTGATTTTAGCTTTTCTGGATTTTCCGTGCATTCCAGGAGGATGTGGCTTTTTTTTAAGGATTTTGTCATATTTTGGCTGCTCAAAAATGTTAATACCAAATCTCCTTACCAGCTTGCCTTTAGCTATTTGTTTTCTATTCATCAATTCCTCACATATTAAAAATAAAGCATAGCAGGGATAGGACTCGAACCTATGACCTTCGGGTTATGAGCCCGACGAGCTACCAACTGCTCTACCCTGCGTCTTATAGCTTTAAATGTTAACACAATTTTATTATGAGTGTCAATTATTTGTTTATTATTAATTTAATTAGACTAAGAAATATATATCATTTATTTCTTTATATTCTTGTTTTATGATTTTTTTAATATTTTGTGCTTTATTTATAAAATTTTTAAAATCATTTTCTGAATTTAAATTTATTTTAACATAAAGCACAAATTTGTTGCCTTGATTATGAAAATTGAGTGTTTTAAAGTTTATGTTTGAATTTTTTAATGTGTCTTTTACGCTTCTTTTAAGATCTATATTTTGTTTTGATAGCAAATTGTTTGCGTTATTTATTATTACGTTAAGCCCTTCTTTTATTATGATGAAGCCAATAAATATAGACATAATTTTGTCAAAACCACTCCACATGTAGGTTGCAAGTAGTAAACTTAGTGTAATCCCACCGTGTGAGAATATACAGTTTTTATCAGCTGAAGCTAGTGCTATGAGAAGTTGATTGTTGTACCTTTTCCCTATTTGGAATTTTGTCAAATATTCTATTATTTTTACTATAAAAAAAATGAAGGGGGTTAGTGGTATCCACAAGCTTTTTTTAAGAGATTTATTTGAAAATATTTCGAGTATTTTTTTTTTGTCTTCTTCGCTGTGGTCATGGTTATGATCGTGATAGTGATCGTGTAAGTGGCTATTATGGTCATGTTCATATATAGCATTATTTTTATTTTTGGTTTGATGTATGTGTAGATTAAATCCAGACTCTCCTCCAAGAGTGATAAATTTATTTAATCCGGTTGTATTTAAAAATAGTGTAAATCCTGCCATAAGTATAATTATTCCCATTATAAAAGCTATTAAGCTTTCCATTAGTTTGTGCCCATAAGGATAATGAATGGTTTCAGGTTTGCTTGTAATTTTTAAACTAAAGTAAGTTATTGTAGATAAAACAAAGTCGGCCATCACGTGGAAAGCATCAGCAATAAGTGCGAATGAATTAAATAGCATTCCAACAGCAAGCTTAGAAGATATTGATGCTACTTCGGTAAGTATAGAGATTATTCCTATTCCCATTACAAATTTATCTTCTTCTATTTCAGATGCTAATTCTTTTTTATATTGAGAATTGTTATGTTCAAATCCTAAACTTAAAAGCTCTTCTTGTATTTCAGCAATTTGGCATGAAATTGTTTTAAATTTATTTTTTTTGCCGTAGTGAATTAAATTGCTAATCATTATTCTTTCTATGCCTTCCGATTTAAAATCATCATCAATATGAAAATTAATTATTTCAATTTGATCAGTTTTTTCTTTTGCTTTTAGATTTGCAATTAATTTTGAATTATTTTCAATATAAGCAATGTAGATATCTTCTTTTTTTAAAGTATCCAGTTTTAAATAAGTAAATTTATGAATGTTTTTTAAGTTTATTACCTTGACCATAATTGTAACATTCTCCTAGTTGTTGCATAATTTTACTAATGTTAGCATTGATGCTACATTTTATCATTTATTAAATTCAAGCTCAATCTTGGTTTGTTGAGGCAAAAATGGGGGATATTTTATGCGGCAGGCGGATTTTTTTGTGAAAAAATGTAAAAAAATTATTTTAAATAATAATGATTTGTACAGTTTAATTGACAATATTAAAAATATTTTTTACGAGATTCTAAAAGGGTTTGACAGAAGGTCATTAGAAGATATATTCAATTATTATTATGAAGCCTATGATTTTAATAATAGTTTATACGGCTTTATAAAAAAATTTGTTCCAAGTATTAATTTTTTATTATTTGAAGATTTGGAATATAATTTTAATTCTGATGAGAAAAAACTTTTTTTAAATATATTTGATTTATCTGTCAATACTCTTGAAAATGGCAAATTAAATAGGCTTGCAAGTGTTTTAGTTTCTTTAAAGTTAAATTGATTTAATTTTTTGCAAGGTGTGATTATGTTACTCTTCGTAGCTCTTTTTTATCAAAAGGAGCTTTAAGTAAATCTTTTAATGTGTAAATTTTTGTTGGCGTTTTGTTTTCATTAAATGATTCAGGTTCTGTTATTATTATTTTTGTATCTTGATCAAAAAATTCTGTCATTACTTGCAAGCATATAGCACATGGAATAGATTCAGGACTTGTATTAAGCAATAAAAAATCTATTTTTTGTACACCAATTTTTGCAATCATGCTCAAAATTGCACTTCTTTCTGCGCAACAAGTTGCTCCAAAACTTGCATTTTCAACATTTGTTCCAATGAAAAAATCGTTTGTTTTAGTCTTAATGCAGGCACCTACTTTGAATTTTGAATATGGAGAATATGAATTGTTTCTTGCTTTTTCTGCCATATAAAATGCTTTATCTATATCTTCTTTCTTTAGTTTTTCCAAAGTTTTCCACCTGTTATATTATTAGCTATTGTGGTTTATTTTATTGAAATATTGTAATATAGTCAATGTAAAATAAGCCAAAAACTTGCTTTGCGAAAGGTTTGCGAACTTTATTATGAGAGATGTTATTAATTTTATTAAAAAGTACAATAATTTTATTATTATTGGACACAAAGATCCTGATTTTGATTGCATAGGTTCTTCTTTGGCTTTATCGTCTTTTCTCTCAAGAATTGGTAAAAATTCTGTTTTGTTAAATGAAGGTCCTTTTATTAGAAAAGAAATAGTTCCTTTTAAGGATAAATTTTTATCGGAATGGCCTAATATTGAGCTTTCAGATTATTCAGCTATTATTTTAGATTGTTCGATTTTAGATAGGATAGGTGATGAGTTTATTTTTTATATAAAGGATATGCCTACTTTAGTAATCGATCATCATATGTCTGGTGAAAAATTGGAATGTGAGGGCTATATTGACCCTTTTGCGCCCTCTACTACTTTTTTAATTGAAAAATTGATAAGAGAGTTTGGATATGATCTTACAAAAGAAGAGGCCTGGTATATTTTAGTAGGATTTTGCACTGATACTGGTTTTTTTAAATTTATTTCAAGGAGCGATCCAGAGCCTTTTGAAATGGTTGCAAGACTAGTTTCAAAAGGAATAAGCCTTAAAGAAGTTTATAGCTATATAGAAGCCACCAAAAGCCTAAAATCAATAGAAATTCTTAAGTTAATGCTTAATAATCTTGAATCTTATTGGAATGGTAAGGTTTTGTTTACATTTTTGTCTTTTTCTAGTTCTGGCAAAGATGGTGGGGTTAGTGGGGTTAATGAGCTTTTTTATATGATTTTAAGCAATGTTGAGAATAATGAAATTTTAGGCATTTTAAAGGAAATGGAGGATGGTTCTATTATAGTTGGGCTAAGATCTAAAGATTCTTTTGATGTTGGAAAATTGGCAGAAGATTTTGGAGGCGGTGGGCATAAAAATGCCAGTGGGTTTAGAATCAAACAAGGTTCTCTAGAGATTGTAAAAAATCGAATGCTAGCATACATTAAGGATAATATTTGTTTATAATATTTTTTAAAGGAATAGTTCCTTTTGGATCAAAATCCTTAGTGAGTGTTAAAAATCCATATCTAAATGCCAAAGGCGATGTTCCATAAATAATTACTATGTTTTTTATCCAATTTAATTTTTTAACATGTTGAGGTGTAAGGGATACAATTACACTTATTTTATCTTTATATTCTTTCAAATTTTCTAAATATTTCAGGCTTCCGGGTGTTGATAAATTAAAGATAACTTGTTCAAATTCTTTAATTAATTTTTTAATTTCGTTAAGTTTTTGGAGGTTAATACTATTTAAGGGATAATAGTTGTAATAATAAGCATATGTATTTTGAAATATTTTTTCACCTTCTGTAATCATTTTATGATATGGAGATATTATAAGGGTTTTTTTGGTTTTAGATATTTCTTTTTCTATTCTTACTTTTGTAATACCCCTTAATGTGTTTTGTTCAAAAAATTTTTCACCTTCTTTTGAATATATTTTCTCATTTTTATTGAATTTAGGGTAAAGTTCAGATTTATTTTTATTTTCTTTTAAGTATTCCACTTTTATTCTTAATATTCTTTTGTTAGATTCAATAATATTATTTTTTATTTCCGAATCTTTTTTCATTAAGGTTAATAACATATTGTAAGCGTTTTTTTGTATATTTTCGTTTAAAGATATTAAAAAAATATCACTTTTGGTTCTAACTATTCTTTCAATTGTATTGTAAATGCTCTCATTATTGTATTTTGCTGCGTTCATTAATAAGTCATCAGTAATTATTATATTATTGTATTTTAAATTTTTTCTTAGTATATTTTTAATTATTTTTGTTGAGGATGATGCAGGGATATTTTTTCCATTTGTAAGCTTTGGATATGCTAGATGGCCTGTCATTATTACTGGGATGTTTTCTTGGATTAATATTTTATATGGCAAAAGCTCACTTAAGTTTATTTCTAGTAAATTAGAATTTATTATTGGAATATCTATATGAGAGTCAAGAGTGGTATTTCCGTGTCCTGGGAAATGTTTTGCAGTAGAAATTATTCCTCCTTGCCTTTGTCCTTTGTAAAAGGCAAGAGAAAGAAGTGATACTATTTTTGGGTTATCCGAATATGTTCTTGGGCCTATTGTGAAATTATTTTCGTCACTATATATATCTACTATGGGTGCAAAATTTAAATTTATTCCAAGTCGACTTAGTTCTTGTGCTATGTAATATCCTGTATTATAAGAATCTTTTGGAGAAAGAGATGCTGTAATTCCAAGATTACCAATTGTTTCTGATGTGTTTAATTTTATGTGCTGTGTCCATCCACCTTCTTGATCTGTTGCTATAAATAGGGGAATTTTAAATTTATTATTTTGAGCTGTTTTTTGAGCTTTATTAATACTTTCTGTTAAGTTTTTTAAATTTTTTGCGTTCCATCCGAAAATTTTAATTCCTCCAAGGTTTTTTTTACTTATAAAATCAAGAACAAAATTTGTTATTGATTGACTTGGATAGCTTATCATGAACATTTGTCCTAGCAGTTCATGATCTTGCATGTTGTTTACCATTTCATTTATTAGTTTTTCTTTTTCCATCGCATCCCAAAAATCAATGGAGAAGCAGTTGTTAGTTATAAAAAGGATAATAAGATAAAAATTTCTTTTCATTTAACCATATATATATAAATGATGAATGCTAATATATTATCCATGTTTATTAGCAAATCATTTTGTATTATACTTTATAATGATGCTTTTAAATAATAGCATTGACAAAGCATTATTGAATTTATACACTTAATAAAAGTTTAAGCTGATGTAGCTCAGTTGGTTAGAGCACTCGGCTCATATCCGAGTTGTCGTGGGTTCAAGTCCCTCCATCAGCATTAGGGGTTTTTATGGTAGTGGGAATTATTCTTGCAAATGGCTTTGAAGATATTGAAGCCATAATTCCGATTGATATTTTAAGACGGGGTAATGTTAATATTCAAATTATCAGCGCAAATGATAACAATGTTGTGATAAGTTCAAAAGGCGTTTCTTTTATAACAGATGATGTAATATCAAACTGTAAGGAAAATTATTTTGATTTAATAATCCTTCCAGGAGGCATGCCTGGAGCTACTAATCTTTTTAATTCAAAGGAATTGGATTTAATTTTAAAAGATATGAATGCCAGAGGTAAATATATTGCAGCTATTTGTGCCTCTCCAGCAGTAGTGCTTGCTGCTAAAGGACTTTTAGGTGTTAATAAGTTTACGTGTTATCCAGGTTTGGAAAAAAATGTGTTTGATGGTGAGTTTGTAGATAAAAATGTTGTTATAAGCAATAATTTTATTACTTCTAAAGGTGTTGGAACTTCATTTGAATTTGCTTTTACTCTTCTTGAAATTGTAAAAGGAAAACAAATAATGGAAAATGTTAAAAAAGCAACTTTACTTTGCAAGAGTTAAACATAGAGCTATTTTAAATGGTTATAATAAATAAACCGGATTTTAGGTTTTAAATTTGAAAAATTATAAATTTTTTGGAATTAAATTATAAATGTCTTCAAGAATGGTCAATTCTTCGTTTGTTGGTAGTACTAGTATTTTGGGTTTGCTATTAATGGTTGATATTTCAGATTCTAAATACTTGGTTTGAGCCATTTCGTTTTTTTCAAGGTCCAGCTCTATTCCAATTTTTTCAAACCCTTTTAATGCAAGAGCTCTTATTTTATAATCAATAACACCAATCCCGCCTGTAAAAACTATTGCATCAACATTAAAATCAAGAATAGCAATGTAAGATCCAATATATTTTTTTATTCTATATGTCATTATATCTATTGCAAGTTTTGATTGATATTCTCCTTCTTCGATTTTGTTCCAAATATCTCTCATGTCATTTGATTTTTCAGAAATTCCTAGTATGCCGCTTTCTTTATTTAATATTTCTTCAATTTGCTTAGTGCTTTTATTTAATATATTACTCATCAAATTAATAATTGATGGATCTATATCGCCGCTTCTTGTCCCCATTGCAAGACCTTCAAGTGGAGTAATTCCCATGCTTGTGTCGTAAGATTTTCCATTTTTAACGGCATTAATACTTGCTCCATTTCCAAGATGTAATATTACTAAATTTAGATTATCTATTTTTTTATTTAAGATTTCTGAAGATCTTTTTGTTATGTACGAATAAGAAAGGCCATGAAAGCCATATTTTCTAATATTGTGGTTTTTATACCAAGAATATGGAATTGCATAAAGAAAGGCATGTTCTTTTATAGTTTGATGCCATGAAGTATCAAAGCACAAAACTTGTTTTGCGTGTGGTAAAATTTTAAGCACCGCCTCTATTGCTATGATTGCATTTGGGTTGTGAAGTGGAGCAAGTTCAGAAATTTGTTTTAATTTATTTAAAATACTGTTTTTAAGAATTACTGAATTTTTAAGGCTTGAACCTCCATGTACAACTCTGTGTCCTATTATTTTAATTTCATTGATAGTTTTAAGGATGTTTAAATTACTGTTTAGCAGCAATTTAAACATTTTTTCTATTGCTTTTTGGTGATTTTCAATTCCTTTTTCAAATCTTTCTGTTATTGTTCCGTCAGTATTTATAATTTTTATGATTGATTTTTGTGATTTTATTTTTTCAACAATTCCAGATATTATTTTTTTTGAATTTTCATATTTATAAATAGCAAATTTTAACGAAGAACTTCCTGTGTTTATGATTAATATTTTCATTTTTTTTCCTTTTGTATTTGACAAGCTATGTGTTTGTTTTTAGTAAGTTAATATTTTTATATATATAATTTATTTTCTCAGATTTTTCGATATTTTTAAAGCTTAAAAATATCGATTTTTGGTATGAGGGATTTAATATTAATAAATTAGGATGGTTTTGCAGTATTTCTATTACTTTTTCCATAGGAATGCTTTCTATATTTTTATATTCTATTTCCAAAACTTTGTTTGTTTCTTTTAATTTTTTTATGTTTAAATTTTTTGCTAAAATTTTAAGTTCAGCCAACATTAATAGACTATTTATTTCTTTAGGTATTGGGCCAAAATTGTCTTGGAGTTCTGATCTTATCTTTTTACTTTCTTCTTCAGTCTGAATTTTGAAGATTTTTTTGTAGATTAGTATTTTATCCTGTTCATTTTTTGCATAATTTTCAGGAATAAAGCCACTATAATTAATTTCAATATCAACCTCCTCTTCTTCTGATGAGATTTTTCCTATTTTCTTTTCAATTGCTTTATTTAGCATTGTTAGATAGTAATCCAATCCAATCGATTCAATTTCTCCATGTTGTTCTTTGCCAAGTAAATTTCCAACACCCCTTATTTCCATGTCTTTCATTGCTATTTTAAATCCTGCTCCTAGTTCTGAAAATTCTGTTATTGCTCTTAGTCTTTCAATAGAGCGTTCATTTAGTTTTTCGCTATCTTGATACAAAAAATAAGCATAAGCTTTTTGAGATCCTCTTCCAACTCTTCCTTTTAGTTGATATAGCTGTGCAAGTCCAAACTTGTTTGCATTATTGATTATTATTGTATTTGCATTTGGAATGTCTATTCCATTTTCAATTATTGTTGTTGCCAATAAAATTTGATACGCTTTTTTAATAAAATTGTGCATTATGTTTTCAATCTCGTCTCCTGTAAGTTTTCCATGAATTATTGCGATTCTTGCATAAGGAGTTAATTTTTCAATGAGCCCTTTTAAATAATACAGTTCTTCAATATTGTGATTTACTAAAAAAACTTGACCATCTCGAGATAGCTCACTTTCAATTGCATGTTTTATTAAAAGTTCGCTAAACGATTCTAAATAAGCTTCTATTTTTACTCTGTTTTTAGGTGGAATTTTTAAAACGGAAATGTCTCTGAGCTTAATTAGCGACATGTGAAGAGACCTGGGAATTGGTGTTGCAGAAAGAGCAAGGCAATCAACCGAAATTCTTATTTCTTTAAGTTTTTCTTTCTCTTTTACACCAAATCTTTGTTCTTCATCAATTATTATTAACCCTAAATTTTTGCAGATGAATTTTTTTGAAAGAATTTTGTGTGTTCCTATGATTATATCAATTTTTCCGCTTTTAAGTTCTTTTAAAATCCGGTTTTCTGCATTATTTTTTATAAATCTGCTTAATACTTCGATTTTTATTGGAAAATTTTTAAATCTTTTTTTGAATGTATTGAAGTGCTGTTCTGCTAATATAGTTGTTGGTGAGAGTACAATAACCTGCTTGTTTCCCATTACGGCTTTAAAAGCAGCTCTCATAGCAACCTCAGTTTTTCCAAATCCAACATCTCCACAAAGAAGGCGATCCATCACCTTGAAGCTCATCATATCTTCTTTTATTTCTTTTATTGCTGTTATTTGGTCTGGAGTTTCATCGTATGGAAATTCAGATTCAAATAACAATTGTAATTCATTATCTTCTGGGTATTTAATACCTTTAATACTTTCTCTTTTTGAATAAAGCTCTATTAATTTATCTGCAATCTCTTCGATTCTTTTTTTTGCGTTTGCTTTGTTTTTTATCCATGTTTTAGAACTGATTTTATCTAATTTAATATTTTTAGGATCACTTCCAATGTATTTTTGTATTAAATTTGTTTGTTCAATTGGAATAAATAGTTTTTCTCCTTCAGCGTATTCAATCTCAATATAATCTTTTTCAAGAGAGCTTGTTTTTATTCTCTTTATTTGCCTAAATATACCAATTCCATGGTTTATGTGGACCACATGGCTATTTTTCTCAATCTCAACAAAAGAGTCAATAGATTTTGTTTTTAAAGATTCAAAGTCTTTGTTTATTTTTTGTCCCGTATTGAAAATGTTTGATTCAAGAATAATAGCAATTTTTTCTTTTTCTATTATTAAAGAGCTAGATATTTTTAAAACTTCAATTGATACTTTTGGTAATTCTTTGAAAATATATTTAAGTTTTTCTTTTTGTGATTCAGATTCTGCTGCAATAATTATTTTAAACCCATTTTTTAGCCAATTTTCAAATTCTTCCCTTATAAGTGTTATATTTGAAAAAAAGTTTCTCTCACTTTCGATTTTAAACTCTATAATTTCTTTGAATTTAGGGTTTTTAATTTTTGAAAATAAAACATTGCTTTTTAGATTAAAATTTTTAGAATTTAAGAGAATTTTTTTCGGATCAATTATATTTTTACCAGCTTCTTTTGCTTCTTTGTAGAGTTTTTCGTATTCTTGGTGTATTTTTTCAATTTCCTTTTCGAAATTGTTAATTTCTAAGTTTACAATAGGTGTGTGTTTTTCAATCTCATCACTTAAGTAAGTATTTGCTACTAGTGGATAAAACATTTCTTCTGTTTTTGTTTCTTTTTTAAAATTTAACTCTTCAAGAATCTTTTTATATTCAACAGATTTAATCTTTGTTTTTAAGGTTTTAATAGCTTCATCGTTCCAAATAATTTCTTTTTTTGGAAGAATTTGGAATTCTAAAATTTCATTATCGTGTTTTAATTGGGTTAGGGGATTAAATTTCTTTATTTCTTCTATTTTTTCAAAGTTTAGTACAATTCTTATTGGATTTTGCTCTCCAAAAGGGTATAGATCTATAATTTCTCCTTTTATTGTAAATTCTCCTGGAATTGTTACTCTGAATGTTTTTTCATATCCCAATGTTATAAGAGTTTTTTCAATGTCTTCTATATTAATATTGGTATTTTTTTCAATTTTATATATATTTTTTAGTAATGTATTTTTATCAGGTATTGTGCTAAGCAATGATTTTAAGACTGTAATATATATTCCAGGATTTTTTTTATAAAAATTGATTAAAAATTTGATTCTTTCGTTAAAAATCGTACTTTTTGAGCCAATACCCTTGTATACAAGGGGGCTAAAATAGTTAAGCTCAAAGATTTGATTTGTGATTGCTTGTAAATCGTTTTTGATTTTATCTAATGTGTGTTCGTCTTTAACTATTAATATTATTTTCCTGGTTTTACTGTATTCTTTGATTTTTTTAATTAGAAAGGCTTTGAAAAATCCTTCATACCCTGTTAATGAAAAAAATGTATTTTGTTCTATGAATTCTTTCATTTTTTTTAAATTGGAATTATTTTTTAATATTGCTGTTAGTTCTTCATCTATATTCATTTTTTACCTTTTTGCTTAATTAATTTAGTATAATAATATACTATAGGTATTATTACTTTCTTTATATATAATGGGTAAGTTTTGAGGGGAGGTTATGAATATTAGAAAATTGCTTTTCTTTATCTTTTTTATGAATATTTTTTTTGTTTTATTTGCAGGGGATTACAAGGGTCTTGATTTTAAAATCAAGTTTTTTAATCAATCTATTTATCATATTAATAGTAATGTTTTTATTGAAGTTTCTCTTAGTAATGTATCTGAGAGTGTTTTAACTTTAGAAATAGGCGATATTAACTCTTTTGGCTTTGATTTTGATGTTACTGATACCACCAATATTAAAGTTAAAAGACCCATTGAATATGTTAAAAAGATATCTAAAAATGTTGCAATTCCTGTTAGAAATATGAGCTTGAGGCCTAATGAAAAATTTTCTGTAGTTATTAATTTAAATCAATTTGTTAAGTTTAGTAAAGATGGAGTTTATTTTGTTAAGGGTATTTTTTTCCCAGATATTTCAGATCCATCTAAGAAAAAAGAATCCAATATTATTACGCTTTTTTTAAATGATGGTTTTGATGAAAATCCAGGCAGTATAGATCTTGTTAATTTGTCTGAAAATAATGATATTCAAGATATCTTGAAAAAGAAAAAATTGTCTCCCGATGAGATTGTCAAATATTTGTTAAAGGCATTGCAGCTTGGGAAAAAAGAAAAATTCTTTTTATATCTTGATATTGAAGGCTTGTTATTAAATGACAAAGGCAAGGCATACCTTTATAAGCAAAAGTTGTCACCTATTCCTAGTAAAAATGTAGTTGAAGAATATAAAGAATATTTGTGGAATTCTAATAATTCGGATATTTCAAAAGCACCAAATAAATTTTCTATTATTGAGACAACTTATTCTGATACTTCGGGCAAAGTGATTGCTGATTTATATTTTGACGATGGGCAATTTTATATTTCCAAAAGATATACTTTCTTTTTCAAAAAATATGATTATTATTGGATAATTTATGACTACATTGTTCAAAATACTGGCATTAGGGAAAAGTAAAACTTTTTGTGTTTTGCAAATTATAGAGCTTATTATATTATTGTATTTTTTAATAATAAGTCCTGTTAATCTTAATGCGGATTTTGAATATAAGGTTGTCAAAGGAGATACTCTTTTTTCAATTGCAATTAAGTATAAAGCCAAAGTAAGTGATCTTAAAAGGATTAATAAACTGAGTGCTGATAATATCAAGGTAGGTCAAATACTAATTATTCCAAGTGATTCGAGTTTAGGTCAAAACATTACCCATAAAGTTAATCATTCTTTTAGTTCGCTAGAATCTTTTAATAAAGGGGTAATTTTTTACACTGCAAAAGAGGGTGATACCATTGAAAGCGTTTCAAAGCTTGTTGGGTTAAGTCAAGAAGAGATAATTGCTTGGAATGATTTGCGCTCTAAAGATCTTAAGGTTGGAATGAAGCTTGTATTAACCGAGCCTGATTTTTTAAAACCTTATGTGGTCAAGAAAGGTGATTCACTTTCAAAGCTTTCTCAGGATTTTGATATTAGTTCTAAGGATATTTTAAGATTTAATTTTCTTAATGATGATAAATTAAAGATTGGTCAAAAACTTTTCTTAAAGAAAGCTACTAAGAATGTTAATTTTCATTATGTTAAAAGGGGGGAAACTCTTGGCAGAATAGCTTATATTTATGGTGTTACTGCTAAGGATCTTGTAGCTCTTAATGGTAATCGGGCTGTTAATCTTAAAGCAGGCTCACTGTTAAATGTTTTAAAAATTGTAAATAATGATTTAGAAAAACCTATTGAAGGAGATTTAAAAATTGATAAAAAAATAGATAATAAGTTTATCTATCATTCAGTTGCTGTTGGAGAGACTTTGTATAGCATTGCCAGACATTATGGTGTTTTAATTGAGGATCTTAAGAATTGGAATAATTTAAGCAGTAATAATATTATGCACGATCAAAAATTGAAAATTTTTGATAAAAAACTTTCAATTAATTCTTCTATAATTAAAACCAAAAACGATTTATATATTAAAAACAAAGTTGATTCTAGTTCTAATTCTTCTGGCAAAGTGCAAACAATAGTTAATCTTCCTTCGAGTAAAAACAAAAAACTAAATTTAAATACTTTTGGAATTACTGCCAATCAAGATTTTTTTGATATTAACTCTTTGGTTATTTTAGATTCTAGAATACCGATATTTGAAGTTGTTGGTGATTTCTATTATTGGTATAGACCAAGAAAGATAAGTCAGCCAAGTGAATTTTATTCAGAAGATTGGCATTCTCCTTTGAATTCTTATAAAAAGGCAACTCAACTTTTCAAAAGTTTTGAAAAGTTGGTAAATTCTAGATTTAATAAAGGATCAAGACTTAAAGATAAGCTAATAATTCTTGATCCAGGTCACGGTGGTCTTGATCCTGGAGCTATTGTTAAATCCAGAGATGGTCTTGGAAATGAAGTTTTTGTTGTTGAAGATGAATATGTGTATGATATTGCCTTAAGGCTTTATGTATACCTTAAAAAAGAGGGAGCCAATGTTGAATTTACTATTTTAGCCCCTGACCATTTAATTAGAAATAGTGTTTTTGCTAACAACACTTTTGTTAATGTTAAAAACGAGGTTTACAATGATTATGATCTAAATAAAAATGATACTGTTGATTCTTGGATAAGCGGCACTCCATCAGGCCTTAAAAAAAGATTAATAGTTGTTAAAAACATTGTTAATAAATATAAACATATTAAAGATAAGGACATAGCCTTTTTTAGCTTGCATGCGGATAATAGTATTGGTGCGCCTAAGAGTATGGGATTTTATTATCAAAAAGATGACGAGAAAAAATATGATATTCATTCAAAGTCTGCAGCAGAAAAAATTACAGAAGGAATGAAACGAAGTTCTTATATTAAGGGTCAAAATCTTCATGTTTTAAGAAATAATATAGTAATGACTAAGCTTTTAGTAGAAGTTAGAAATTTAGCATTTCCAGAGGAAGCTTGGTCTATTAGATCCTCTAAGCTTAGAGATCAAGATTCCAAAATTCTTGCTAATGGGATTTTAAAAATATTGGAAAATAATTGACAAAAATTTTTAAATTTAGGATAATATTGTCAGTGTTCAATTTCCCCTATAGCTCAGTGGTAGAGCGGGTGGCTGTTAACCACTAGGTCGGAGGTTCAAGTCCTTCTGGGGGAGTTAATTAAAGCCAATTGTTTTTTGAGTTCCGTTTTTGTTATTTTAAAATAATTTAGTCTTTCTAAGAGTTTTTTGCTATTTCCATGTCCCAAGCAAAGGTGTTTTTGTATTTTTTGTTTATTTTTTTTTGAGTTTTCTCCTATTATACCAAGTTCTAACAAATCGCTTAGTGTTAATAAATCTTTTTGATTATCTTTAGATAAAGTTCCAACTCCTTTAAGTATTTTTATTATTTCCGCTTTATTTACTGATTCAACTTCAGTGTCTTTAGTATTAAGATATGCATGTTTGATTTTATTATTTTCTCCTAGATGTTTGACTATTTTTTGTCTAATAATATTTCCAGATTTATCGCTGTCTGTTAAGATTATTATTCCTTTGTATTTTAAGGCTTTTTTTAAAAATTTAATAGTTTCAATTTTTAAAGCAAATCCTTTTGTTTCTATTACTGTGCAGTCAAAAGATTCTTTGATTCTTTTGAGATCATCTTTTCCCTCAACTACAATTATTTCTTTTATTTTTTCCAATTTTAAATTCCTTTTTCAAAGAAAGCCCTTAATAGTTTAATTGCTTCTATGTGGTCAGCTATTGACACTGTTTCGCGCAGTGAATGCATTGCCCACATTGGTGTTCCAATGTCAATAGTTTCTATTCCTGTTCTTGCATTTGAAATTGGACCAATTGTTGTGCCTGAAGGAACATTTGCTTTCATTATTATTTCTTGAATCTTAATATTATTTTTAATAGCCAAATTTTTTAATTTTGCGAATCCTGTTGAAGTTGTTGCATATCTGAAATTAGCGCTAGTTTTTACAACTACACCTTTGCCCAGAGTAGCTTGATAGTTTGGATCATGTTTAGATGTGTATCCCGGATGAATGCCGTGAACGCTGTCAATCGAAATATTAAATGATTTGTTTATTTTTATTAAATGCTCTTCTTTGGTTAAATTAAGAGCAAGATCGATTCTTTCTAAAACTTCTGATAGAAAATTTGAATCAGCTCCTCTTGAGGTTAAAGATCCCACTTCTTCGTTATCAAAAAATACAGCTATTTTATTTTTGTCATTGCTGGTATGAACATAAGAATTCATGATTGCATGGCATCCCGATTTGTTATCAAGATTTTTAGAAGCCAAAAATTCTCCTTCTGTTCCTATTATTTTAGAAGGTTGTGATTCTGTAAATATTAAATCACAAGATAAAAAATTTTTATGTTCTATTCCAAGTTGTTCTAAGATATTATCTTTTATAGTTTTTTTAGTGCTACTGATTACTGTTAAATTGTCATGAGTATTGTATTTAAATCCTTCGTTAATTTGTCGGTTTAAATGGATTGCAAGGTTTGGAATAATTCCTATGTTTTCAATATTGATTAATTTTGATTCAATATTCTCATTTTTTTTGAAATATACGATTCCTGCTAAACTTAAGTCTCTATCGATCCAAGTAGAAATTATTGGACCGCCATAAACTTCAATATGGTTATAAAACACACCGCTTGTTTTTTCTGTTGCATCTATTTTTAATTTTAATCCTGGACTGTCTGTATGTGCTGCTGCTATTAAAAATGGTTCATATTTTTTTTTGACATCAATATTAAAGGCAATAAGGCTAGTTCCTTCTTTTTTTATGTAATACGATCCTGTTTTAATTTCCCATTTTTCATCAAGTTTTAATTGTTGTGCATTAAAGTAATTTATTAATTTTTCTTCAATGTAGTTTACTAAGTGATAAGGGGTAGGGCTATTGTCTAGTAGACTTTGAAAAAATTTTGGTTCTAGTGTTTTATCATGCACCATGGGTGTTCTCCTTTAATTTTATTGCTTTATAGTTATATATTCTATTATAATAGGTTTTAACTGTTAGTTAGGAGTTTGTTATGAGAAAGTGTTTTGTGAGTTTGAATCTATTGTTTTTGTTTTTTGCTTGTAGCTCTAATGTTGAAATTGAGTTAAATGATGATATTAGTGGTATTGTTTCAATATTTGTTAATGTAAATAAAGAATTTGAAAAAATTAGAAAAGAACTCTTGACAACTTTGGTGGGAGAAGAAATTGCAAATATGCCTCTTTTCCCTGTAGATGAAATAAAAAAATACTTTAAAAATGGAGAGGAAAAGCTTGGACTTAAGCTTTTGAGTATTAAAGCTCAAGGAGATTCTATTAATTTAGTTGTTAAGTTTGATAATTTAATTAAAATTTTAGGCGATTATATGAAAAAAACCGATATATCTGTGTTTAAGGTAGAAAAAAAAGATGGTAAAAATATTATTGAACTTAATATTAATTTGGAAAATGCTACTAAAAATATTAATGAAAATAAAGAATATATTAATGACGCGCTTGCTGCTCTTTTGCCATCGGATGAGATTCCAATGTCTGCCGAAGAATATAAAGATGTTTTGGTTTATTTTTTATCGGATTTTACTTCCAAAGCGAGTGAACTTATTGACAATTCAAAACTTAATCTTATAGTTAAGACTTCTAGAAATGTTCAAGAACAATTTGGATTCAAACAAATTAATTCAAACACATTAAGGTTTGAGATGGATATGGTTAAAGGATTAAGTCTTGAAACACCAATAAAACTTAGATTGGTTTATTGATTGGGTACAAGAATATAAACTTAATCGTTTATATTCTTGTATTCTTTTTTAAAAATTCCTATTAAAACAGCTGTTATAATAGATCCCACTAGAATAGATGTTATCCACATTAATGGGTTTACTACTATTGGTAGAATGAATATTCCGCCATGTGGCGCTATAACTTCTACTTTGAAAAGTGCAGAAATAAATCCTCCTACAGTTGAGCCTAGTATGCATGCGGGTATTATCCTTAAAGGATCTGCTGCTGCAAATGGAATTACTCCTTCTGTAATAAAACATGCTCCCAAAAAATAACAAACTTTTCCGGATTCTTTTTCTTCTTTTGAAAATCTGTTTTTAAATAAGCTTGTGGCAAGAGCAATTCCTATAGGAGGTATCATTCCTCCTGCCATTATGCTTGCATGAGGAATATAATTTTTTGCAGTTATCATTGCAATTCCAAATGCGTATGCAGCTTTATTTACAGGTCCCCCCATATCTATTGCCATCATTCCTCCGAGCAAAGCTCCAAGTATTGCCATATTAGTTCCGCTGAGTTGATTTAGCATATTTGTTATTGAGCTATTAATAACAGATATTGGACTAAGCATTACATATATCAAAATTCCTGAAATTATAACTGATAAAAAAGGATAAGTTAATACGGGATTTATTCCTTTTAAATTGCTAGGAATTATTTTGTCAGATAATTTTTTTACAGTTAGTGTAACGTAGCCTGAAATAAATCCTGCTAAGATGCCTCCCAGAAATCCTGCATTTCCATTGCTCATCATTAATCCCGTAATCATTCCAGGCGCAAGTCCTGGTCTTTCTGCTATGCTAAATGAAATATAGCCAGCAAGTATTGGGATCATTAAAGCAAATGCGCTTCCACCGCCGATTTGCATCAGAATGTCTGCTATTTTATTGTAGCTTGGATCGTTTATATCAAATGCTTTGATTCCAAACATGAATGATATTGCTATTATTATTCCTCCTGAAACTACAAATGGAAGCATAAATGAGACCCCATTCATTAAATGTTTATAAACCCCCGTTCTTTTATTTTGTTTTTGGATAGTTTCGGCGGTTGTGTTTGTGCTGCTACCTTTGTAAATTTGAGCTTCGTTTTTAAGAATTGTTTGGATAAGCTCTTTTGCTTTGTGTATGCCGTCTTTTACTCCCACTTCGATTAAAGGTTTTCCACTAAATCTTTCTTTATCGATAGTTTTGCCAGATGCAATAATGACACCCTTTGCATTTTTTATTTCTTCTTCTGTTATTGGGTTTTCAGTTCCACTAGATCCATTTGTTTCTACTTTTATGTTTATGTTTAATTCCAAAGCTGCTTTTTTAAGGCTTTCTGCTGCCATGTAGGTGTGAGCTATTCCCACAGGACATGCTGTTACGGCAAGAATAAAATCTTTTTTTGTATTTAAATTATTAGATTCATTTATATTATCATTACCCATAATTATTTCTAAAAATCTATTTTCATTGTTTGTGCTCATAAGTTCATGCCTTAATAGGTTGTTGCTAAAAGTATTACTTAAGTATGATATAGCTTTTATGTGTGCATTGCTTGAAGTTTCTTCGGGTAGAGCCATCATGAAAAATAGTTTCGAAAGTTTTTGATCAGAAGATTTGAAGTCAAAACCATTACCAACAACTCTTAAAATGGCAATTCCGTGTTTTTTAATGAAATTGCCTTTTGCATGGGGCATGGCAATATGCTCTTCAATGCCTGTTCCGTTAATTTCTTCTCTTTTTTCAATTTCTTTTATAAATGCTTCCATGTCATTTAAATATCCATTTTCATTGAACATGCTAGCCATTTTTCTAATGACATCTTCTTTGCTAGTTGCATTGTAATTTAAAACAATCAAGTTTTTTGAAAATAAATTTTGCATAATAATCACCTTTATATATTATATAGTGTATATACATTTATTAAATTTTACTAATTATTTAATTGATTTTATAAATCAAAGGAGATTATCTTGATATATACTCTAACGCTCAATCCTTCTGTGGATTATAAAATAGTTTTAAAAGAATTTCACGAAGAAAGTCTTAATTATGCTTTAAATAATAATTTTTTTGCTGGTGGTAAGGGGATAAATATAAGCATTGTTCTTAAAAATTTGGGAAAACCCAGTACGGCTTTAGGGTTTTTAGGAGGTTTTACGGGTGATTATATAAGATTTTCTCTTGATTCTAGGGGCATAAAAAACGATTTTATTAAAATAAAGTATAATACAAGATTAAATATTAAAATGATAGCAAATGGCAAAGAAACAGAAATTAATGCCAATTCTCCAGATATTTCTGAGAATGAATTTGAACTTTTGAAAGATAGACTTAAAAGTTTAACAAATAATAGTATATTGGTGATGTCAGGGAGTGTTCCTTCAGCTCTTGGTGATAATGCATACAATGAAATAGCTAATAGTATTTCTAGTGATGTTAAACTTATCATTGATACTAGTGGCAAACCTTTGAAAAAAATTCTTGGGTTAAATCCCTTTTTGATAAAGCCCAATATTTATGAACTTGAGGATCTTTTTAACACTAAATTTGATTCTACAAAAGAATTGATTAAAATCGGAAAAAGTCTTGTAGAAAGTGGGGTTCAAAACATTATAATTTCCATGGGAAGTGCCGGAGCTATTTTTATTGGCGGTAAAAATGTTGCTTTTAGGGCCTTTGTTCCAAAGATTAATTCTGTTAGCACCATTGGAGCAGGAGACTCTGTGATTGCAGGGTTTTTATATGCTTTTGATAATGGGAGTACTTTAGAAGATTCATTTAAATTTGGTGTTGCAGCTGGTACAGCTACGGCATTAAAAGGTAATCTTTGCGAATTTCAAGATGTTAAAAAACTGCTTTGTGAGATTAGGATTGCAGATATTTGTACTCCTTAATCTTTTAAATGGAGCTTAAGAAGTGATTTTGAAACTTTACTGTAGCTTTTAAAAAGCTACAGTATTTAGTTTGCTTAAATTTTTAATTTTGATTTGTGTAATTTCTTTTTTGTTAAGGCTAGTCCTGTAACTGCTAGCAATGCAAGTATAGCCATGCTTGCAAATAGGCCTTTTGTATTTGATTGAGAGACTTTCGCAGCGATTTCTGTAGTTTGCTCATCACAAATGCAATTAACATATCCGCATATTGGACAGATCTCTTCTACTCCAAATTGGCTTAAGTTGCTATTTGGAATTGTATTTTCTTTAGTTATTGTGCTGGTTTGTGCGAAAACAGATGTTGAAATTAATAGTAAAGCATTGAAAAATAGATATTTTTGTAGATTCATTTTACATTCTCCTTATAAATTTTCTTTTTTTTAATTACTTAAATTATAATTTTTAAATTAAAGATTTGTAATTTTTTTTATTAAAAATTTGCTAGAGTATCAATAGATTCTCTAAGAAAAGCTGTTGACACAATAAAATGTAAAATTTGTCATCGGGAGCGACGGGTCTCGAACCCGCGACCTCCTGCGTGACAGGCAGGCGTTCTAACCACCTGAACTACGCCCCCAAAGCCATTCTTTTAAAAGATTATAGTAGCTTTTAGTTTATTTGTCAATTTTTTTAAATGAGGTTATGCGTTCTAGTATTTTTGAGTCCCTTTTGCTAGATTTTTTGCTTAGTTTAATGATAGTATCTCTGTTGGAAATTATTTCTAAACTATCCTTGGCTCTTGTTATTGCAGTGTACATAAGCTCTTTTGTTAAAAAAGGATTGTTTTCTAATATTACTTTTACATGTTTGTATTCAGATCCTTGGCTTTTGTGTATTGTTGTGGCAAAGCTGAATTCATAATTTACCAGTAAATCTAAATTTATTTTTTTATATTTTTCATCTTTTCTTTGGAATAAAGCATAAAATTTAGAATTTTCACTAAAAATAACACCCCGTTCTCCATTAAATAATTTATTTTTATAGTCAGTTTTAGTTATCATTATTATTTGGCCAATAAGGCTTTCATAGGTCTTTTTTAGATGAATTTTTATTATTTCATTTAGTGTTTTAGTTCCAAATTTACCAAAATTTTTTGAACTTAGAATTATATTTTCAAGTAAAGTTTCAAGTATTGTTTCAATTTTTGATTCTTTAAGTAATTTAAGATTGAAAGTGGGTATTTTTCTATATAAATTGTTTGTATATTCTATTAAATCTTTTTTTAAGTTTATTTTTTCTATTTCTTTCAGTTGAATATTTTTATTGTTATTAATGTATTTGCAAATCAAAGTACTATCTTCTTTGTATATTGCTCTTGAGAGCAAATTTATTTCTTTGTTGCTTCTGAAATTTTCTTTAAGATCTTCTACATTATCGTTATTTATTTTTTTTATTTCTAAAAGACTTGAATATACATTTCCTTCGTTTACTGATGGGAGTTGATTTTTATCTCCTACCATTATTAATTTAGTAGTTATTGGAGTTGCTTTTAGTAGTTTTAAAAAAGTATATGCATCTACCATTGAAGCTTCATCAATTATTATTACGTCAAAATTTAATTGATTTTCTTCATCATATAGATTTTTTTTGTTTATGAATTTGATTCCCAATAGTTTTTGGATTGTATTGCATTCTATTTCTAAATTTTTGAATGAATAGTCAATACTTGTTTGTAACCTTAGGCTAGCTTTTCCTGTAGGCGCTGTAATTGCTACTAATCCTTTTTTTTTATTGTTTAATGTGTTATTAATGGCTTTTAAGATATAGTTGATAGTTGTGGTTTTGCCTGTTCCAGGGCCTCCGCTTAATAGGAAGAAGTTGCTTTTTAGTGCCTTTTTCACTGATGTAATTTGCTCTTTATTTAGATTATTGATATTTAAATTTGATATTATATTTTGTATTTTATTGTCATTTAGTTCGCTTTTATGGTTTTCTAATCTTTTTATAATTTGTTTTATTAGCTCTTCTTCTTCTCTGTAGTTTTTTTGAGTATAAATATAGATATTGTTTTCTATGATTAGGGGAGTTGTAATTTTAAGTTTATTAAGTTCCATTAATATGTTGTTTTTCTTTAAAAGCAAAACTATATTTTTAATAGTTTCTGGATTTCCAAATGTTTCTAGCCCTTTTAGCATTTTTATTAATTTATTGTAACTTTTATTGGTTTTTTCAAGGTTGTCTTTTGTGGCTATTATTGTATTTTGAATATCTTTTGCTAATAGATTTATTTCAGCTCTTAAGTGACCTTTATCAAAGTAGTTAAATAAAAATATTAAAAATATTACAATATTTTCATCGGTTGTCGACTTTGCAAGTATTTGTGCTTTATAACAATTTTTTTTATTGATATTTAAAAGTTCAATTATTTCATAAAGTTTAAGCTCAGGGTTTAGGAATTTTTTGTTTTTATCTTTTAAGAATTCTCTTAATACTAAAAAATCTCTCACAATTACCTTTTAATGCTTAGCTCTAAGATGATTTTGTCTAAATCTACGTCATTAAATTTTGGAAGATTAAAATAAATACCATTTTCAGATTTTGATTTTAAGCATTCAATATTATCTTTAAATGCTCTTGTAAAAAGATATATTATTCCACCAAATTTTTGATTATATTCTTTTTTGGTTTTAAATAATATTTTTTTTATTCCAAGAGCATATATTTTATATTGCAAATCATAATATTCCTTTTTTATCGTATTTTCTAAATTTGTTATATTATAATCATCTTGATTTTTTCCAAGATAGTTTGTTTTGTAATCTAGGATATATATTTTATTATTAGCTTTAAATATGAGATCTACTATTCCTTTTAAATATCCATCACTTAGTTTTATGTGAAGATCTTCAAGATGTTTGTCAAAAAGGTATTTTTGTTTTTGAAATTCAGGATTTATTTTTATTAAAAATTCCATTTCTTTTTGTAATTCTTCAATATCACACAGACGAGAATTAATTGCTTTTATATTATAAGTTAGTATGTTATAAATCATTTTAGTTAATGAATTTTGTATTTCTATTGTATTGAGGCTTGAGTTAATTTTTTGTATTTGTTTTTCAATAATTTCAATGTTAATTTTTTTAAAATTGTCGAATGTATCTTTTGCTGTGCTAAAGATTATTTCCTCCATAGCGGCATGTAGAATGTTTCCACTATCTTTTCCTTTGGGCAAAGTCTCTTCTAATCCAGGCTCGTAATCAAGTTCCGGTTCTTTTTTGTAGTCAATATTTTTAAAATCATAGTCTTCATAAAATGCTTTATGATGAGCTTGTGCTGTTAAACTTGAAAAACTAGATGTATATTCTTTTTTAAACATGTTTTTAACTATTGGTTTTGGTGGAATTAATTTTGTATTTACATTTGTATTGTCTTTTTTTTTATTGGACCTCTTTTGGCCAATAAATTCATATATGTTAAAGTCATGTTTGATATCGTCTATAGTAAAAATTTTTGCTATTTCTAATAATTTGCTAGTTATGCTATTTATTTTTGTAATAAAAAGAGCAAACTTAGCTCTTGTTGCTCCCACATAAAATATATTTTTTTCTTCGCTTAGTATTTTTAGTCTTGCATGTTTTTTATTTTCTTCCAATTTAAAAAAATCATATTCAATTTTTCCGTCTTGATAAAATTTGTAAAATTGATTTTTTTTTGAAAAAAAATTGCTATTTTCTATTGGAGTTGTGTTGATTAAGAACACAATATTCATGCCAAGTCCTTTTGATTTGTGTATTGTTATGAGCTCTATGGATTCATTGTCATTATTTATATTGCTGGTTTTTTCTTCTATTTCTTCAGGCTCTTCGTTTATTATTAGGCTTTCTAAAGTAGAGATTAGAGATTGTATGTTTTGTTCTTTATGATATATTTTAGAGATGATATCAAGTGTTGTTTCATAGGTTTTTAAATTTTCAAGCTTACCTTCTTTAATGAGAAGACCTTTGTAATTTATTTTATTTTTTGCCCATTCGATAATTTTTTGATCTTTGGTGATATTTGCAATCTTGATCCACAAGTTTTTTTCAAGTGCGATTTTGTTAATTGCATTTAATAATGTTATTTCATTTTTTTCAAGCAAAGCTATTATATTTTCAATAAATTCTTCTATAAGGTTAATTTTGTCTTGTTTGATTAAAATTCTTTGTAAATTCCACGGTACATTTAATATTTTACTGCTTAGAATATAATTTAGGGGGTTAAAACTTTGTTTTCGATCTAAGCACTTAATAATATAGAAAATTTCGTTAAATTCTTTGGTTTTTAAAAATTGTTCTTGAGTTTTGCTTGTTTGGATTTGCTCTTTTTTTAATGCTTTATCTATTAAATTGATTTCATTTTTTCCTCTGCAAAGTACTTTAATGTCTTGCATTTTGATGTTTCTAATTTTATTGTTCTCAGCAATTTTTCCATATGCAAGCAAATATTTTATTGTTAATGCTGTTTTTTGGTAAATGTCTTCTTCGGTTTCTGTATTTGTGGTTATTATGTTGATTCCTTCTAATTCTTGTCCGTTGATGACAATTTTATTATTGTCGTTTTTTTGATTTGGAACTGAATTGGTAAATTCAATTTTTTCAATTTCATCGGCTATTGCATTATTGTATATATTATTAAAAATTTTATTCAAAGGCCTTATGAGTTTTCTACTTGATCTGTGATTTATTTTTAGTACAATTCTAGCGTCTGTGTTAATTTTATTTTTTATTTCTTTGTTATAAAATGAAATGTCAGCTTTTCTGAAGGAATATATTATCTGTTTTGGATCGGCTATGAATATCAATTTTATTCCTGCTGTTTTTAATATTTTAAATATTTCAATTTGTATTAAGCTTAAATCTTGCGCCTCATCAATTAAAATGATTTTATATCGATTTTTGATTGCATTTAAAAGCTTTTTGTCTTTTGATTTTAAGTGATTTTTTAAATTTGAAATTATGTAATTTTGATCTATTGTGTTTGTGGATTTAATAGTTTTTTCTAGTTCTTTTTCTATATACTTTAGTATTTTGTATTCAACTTTTAAAAGAACATATTGTTTTAAATTGTTTCTATTTTTATTTCTATTGTCCTCTGATTTATATTTTTCGTGCTTAATATTAATTCCCAAACGGATCAAATCATTTTTGATTTTAAGCTCTTTAGACGATAATTTAGAATTTTTTTTAGTTTCTTTTTCTACTAGAGTTGAAAAAAATTTATTTTTTAATAATGTTTCTGTTATTTTGAATATGTCGTTTTCTTTAGAGTATTTTATTTCAAGTTTAGCAGTTTGAATATGTTTATTATAAAAACTTAATATTTCATCTTTTGTCATTTCATCTAAATCTTCTATTATTTTGTTGTAATCTTTGATCAGTTCTTCCTTTTTAAGAAGAATGCTTTCAAATGCCCTTTGAGTTTTAAGCCAATCTCCAAGCTCTTTAGTGGTATCTCTTTCGTAAGCTTTTTTTATTTTTAGAACGATTTCTTCTGTTTTTTTAGCATCAGATTTAAATACTTTGAGTTCGTAGTCTTTAATATCAAGAGTTTGAAGCAAGCTGTCTGATTTTCTTAAAAAGTCATAAACTATTTCATCTATTTCTTTTGAAAATTTTTCTTTAGGTTTATATTTGGAGTAATTTTCTGTTTCGATTTGAAAATTATTTAAGGCATGCAATGCAAATTTATTAATTGTTGATATAAAGAGTTTTTTTGACTGTTCATAAGCTTCTTTTAAAATTTCATTTGTTTTTGAATTAGAATAAGCATGTTCTATTACTTTTAGTATTCTTGTGTGCATTTCTTCTGTAGCTTTTTTTGTAAAAGTTAGTACCAAGATTTCATTTATGAAGTAAAGCTTGGTTTTTATTAAATTTATAACCACATTTTCAAGTATGTGGGTTTTACCGGTGCCTGCTGATGCTTCTATTAATATTTCTGTGTTATTTTTAATTTTTTCTAGAATTTTGTCCATGAATTTTAAATTTTTGTCCTTACGAATTTAATGTAAAATTTTTCCATCAATATTAATAAGTTTTTTTCTAACTTGAAATCATGAGTGTCTTTAAATCTGTTATAGTAATCACAGAGTGTTATTTCACTAGTTTTTAAAAATCTTTCGTGTGCTTTATTTGTGAAATAAGCTTTGGAAGGATTTTTTATTTGCATTTTTATTAAATTTTTAAAGCAATTTGAAAAATTATTTTGATTTATTTTGCTTAAAATTTTAATTATCAAGCTTTGGTAAATTGGGGTTGGGTAGCTTGATATGTATGCAAATTGCATAAGTATATTTTCAATATCATCAATTATTATTTCGTTATTATGGTAACAAATAGTTGCTTTTGCAGTTAGGCTTTCAAGATTAATTTTTACTTCTGTTAATGAATTGAAATTTTGTATTTCTTTTTTTATTAGCAGTCCTGTTATATATAAATATATTTCATTTTTTATTTTATCTGGGATACTACAATAATCTTTTTTTACAAAATTTAAATAAAAATAATCATTTTCGACTTTATATACATTCTCAATATCTGTTTTTAATTCAAATTCTATATTTTTTTTTTGAAAATTTAGTTTTATTTTTTTGCAAAATTTAATTTTGCTTTTTGTCATTACTGAAAGCTTTTTAAAGCTTTCAGTAGCATTGCGTTTTAATTTATTTATTTTTTTAAGGATTTCATTTATTATCGTTTTTTGATCTATGTTGAAAGGAATACTTCCTTGTTGTATTTCATATCTAATGTGTTTTCTAATAATTTCTGTTGCTTTTCTTGCATCAATTTTTTCTCCCATTATGTATTCATGCAGTAGTGTTGAATTTTTTATAAGTCTGTAAATAATTTCAATAACGCTGAAAATTTGTTCTTCTTGTTTTTCTTTGATTTCATTTTCTAATCTTATGTCTTGTATTTTAACGTTCAAGGTTTTTTCATAAAAGTGTTTGTAAGGATTGGAAAGGGCGTTTTTTAATTCGTATAAATTTAGCTTGATTGGGCTTTCTAGTTTAATTTTATTTTGCTTGAACTTAACTAGTTTAGAATTTTGGAGTATTTTTGCAATATTATAGGCTTCTAGATCATAGTTTATTAAATAATTTTCTTTTGTATCTTTAAAATATGCTAGGTCGTGGTTTTCATTTGGATGTTTTTCTATTTGAAAATTTTTTTCATACTTTTGTATGTGTTCAAGTATTTTGTTTATTGTTTTTGATGTATTAATTTCTGGGCTTAAATTATCTTGAAATGAGTAGTAAATGTAAAATTTTTCTGATGTTGCAAAAATTAAATTAAAAAGAGCTGTGATTGACTCTTTTTCAGTATTCTCATGTTCATAGTATTCATTTAATAAATTCATATTATCATAATTTATCTTAGAGTTGAATTTTTGAAATCCCAAAAAATGAATTTCTTTTTTTTGAAGATATTCTATTTCTTTGTAATTGGCAATCAATATTCCATTTTTTTTATACATTATTCCGTATTTTTCTTTTTCAAGACTTTCTTCAAACATAATCTTAAAAAGATAAAATTCAATTTTTATTTCATTAATTTCTTTTAAGTAGTTTTTGCAAAGATTATCATTTAAATCTTTGGGGAAATTTTTAAAGTATTTTATCTTATTTTGTAAATATTCATCGCTTGTATTAAAGTCTTCAAGATTAATGTATTTTTGAATAAAAATTTCTATGATTTCTGCCCATTCATTTACTTTATATGCTTTATTTTTAAAATAGTTTATATCTTCGTACAAACTTTTTACTATTGTTATAAGTTTCATTATTGATTCTTGATCTTGAAATCTTGTGCTTTCTTTTTGGGTTTCTTCTTCATATTTTTCGTCAAATATTTCAGACATTAAAAATCGATTAAATCCATCTTCCCATGAGTTTAAAAAGTTTTGATCATAATTTAGATTTTCTTTGTGGGTGTTATTTGCTCCAAAACTAATGTTCACCGCATCGCTAAATTCTATTAAATAGTTTAATTCAGATGTTGATATATTAAATTTTTTCATTACTTTGTTGTTACTTAGCAGATCAAATACTTCTTTTTTACTAAAATTGCTAATTGTTCCGTTTTTTGATATGAAAAGATCCATTAGCCTTTTTAAGGCTATTATACTTTCTCCTCTTGACAAATTGTTGTAACATAGAACACTATATTCAATTTCATATTTATTTAGGCACTCTTCTATGTATGGCAAATATTCATTAAATTTTTCTTGCAAACAAGTTATTGCTATGTCACTTAATTTTAGGTTATTTTTTTGCATTGAGTGTACTATTTGATTTGTCAAAATTTCTACTTCACGGTTTTGATTTTTAGCCTCTATTATTTTAAAGCTATCGTTCAATTTTGAAATTGGAGTTTTTGCTATGATATTATTTTTAATGCTTGTTAAAAAATTTTCACCTTTAAATAATTCAATATCTACTTTTTCTAAAGCTTGATATTTTATTGGGTTGATTTTTGTTTTTGTCAGCAACAATTTTTCAACTAGGGGAGATTCATAGTTTAGTAAATCTTCAAAAATTAACACATACACTTCAAAATCAAAAATTTTTTCTAAAGAGTTGAGAACTTTTTTCTCAATTTCTCTGTTGTTGCCAATAAATATTATTTTTTTAATTTCGATTTCTATATTTTTTCTTGGTTTTTCCTGAATTATTTTTTTATGTAAGTTTAAAATATTTTTTTGCTTTTCAAAAAGCTTTTTAAATAGTTCTTTTTGCATATTCTCGTAGGGTTTTAAATTTTCTTCTTGAAATAAAAATCCATTGTCCTCCCAAGTTTCAATTAATTTTGAAAATTTTGAGTAATATTGGTGAAATAAATCTATTATTCTTGATGCAAAGAAGTACCTATTCTTTGTTGATTTGAAATCTTTTATGTATTTTAGTTTTTCAGTTTTCAATATGTTATATAAAATGAATTTTTCTGTTTCCAAATAAAATGAAAAAGTGTTCTCTTCTATGTATTTTTTTATATTAGGATTTTTAAAAGAAATTTCATATATGCTTTTTATGGCATTTTTTTTAATATTTAGATTATAAGAAATTCCATTTAATTTTGCTATGGTTTTTTTAATTTCTTCTCTTAAGAGATCATTTTTTACTATAATGAGTGTTTCTTTTTTAAAAAGATTGTCGTTTTGAGTTAGTTCTTTGATTTTATTATAAATTTTAGTTACGTTGTTAGTTTTATATATATGCATATATTAATTGTTTTTGATATTTTTTATGAGTTTGTTTTTTAACTTTCTTAAGTTTTTACTAATACTTACTTTATATATGTGGGGATTAATTATTCTTCTGTACGTATGTTCAAGTTTGCTTAAGTCAAGTCTGGTTTTATTTCTAATATTGCTTAAGTTAGGCTCGTAGCCCTTGCAAAGTTTTCCATTTTTTAAAACGGTGTGAATTAGAAATTCAAAATTGTCATATTGTTTGATAATTTTAAAAATGTTGTCTTGTATTGGATGAAAAACGGTAAATTCTTTCCTTGAATTTAGATGATATTTGATTTTATCTTTTTCTTCTTTTAAAAAGATAAAATCAAATACCATCTGGCCATTTAAATAAATTCTTGCAACTTCTTTTTCATCAGGTAATGTAGATTTTTCTGTGTTATTTGATATTTTCATTTTTGGTATAAATTTTTCATTTTTTTCTATAGAGATCATTTTATATACTCCTGAAAGGTTTGGATCTCCTTTTGCTGTAACTAAATTTGTTCCAACGCCCCAAATATCAATTGGAGCATTTATTGAATTTAAGTACATGATAATATTTTCGTCAAGTTCATTAGATGCAATAATTTTTACATGATTTAGCCCATTTTGGTCTAATTCTTTTCTTGCTGCTTTGCTTAAATATTCAAGATCTCCGCTGTCAATTCTTATTGAAAAATTATTTTTCTCTTCCTGTTTTAGTTCTTTGAATATTTTAATAGCATTTTTTAATCCGCTGTTAAGCGTGTCGTAAGTATCTATTAGTAAACTTACTTTGTTAGGATATGTTTTTGCATATTCTCTGAATGCTTGTTCTTCGGTTTCAAAGCTCATTACCCAACTGTGAGCCATTGTTCCTGTGACTGGGATATTGTATTTATATCCAGCAAGCATATTGCTTGTAAAATCTGCCCCTCCTATGTAGGCGGCTTTACTGGCAGAAAGTGCTCCATTTATTCCTTGTGCCCTTCTCAATCCAAATTCTGCTAAAATTTTTGCACCAGATTCTTTTATTCTAGCGGTTTTTGTTGCTATTAAACTTTCAAAGTTTATTATATTTAAAACTAGCCCTTCTATTAATAATAATTCTATTAAGTGCCCCTCAATCACAACTACTGGGGTATAAGGGAAAACCAGGCGTCCTTCTTCTATTGAGCTTATTTTGACATTTAGTTTGAGTTCTCCTAGAAAGTTTAAAAATTGTTTATCTAACATATTAAAGCTTTTTAAATATTTAAGCTCGTTTTCTCCAAAACGAATATTTTTTAGTTCATTAACTAATGTGTGTATTCCAGCTAAAACAATATAGCCATTTTTAAACGGAGTTTTTCTAAAAAAAACTTCAAATTTTGCTTTAGGATTAATACCTTTTGTAAAATAAGCATTCATCATTGAAATTTCATAAAAATCTGTAAATAGTGATAGATTTTTCATTCTCCTTATTATATACTAGTTTTGTTTGTAAAAAAATGATATTAAATTTGAGTTTACTTTTTGTTTTTTAATCTTTATGAATTGGTTTTTGTGATATATAATAAATTGACCAGATTGGACTAAATTCTATGAAAGAAAAAAGTGTTTCTAATTTTGATATTGTAATTTTTGGAGTTACTGGGAATTTGTCTAGAAAAAAGCTCATTCCTTCACTTTTTAATTTGTTTAAAAATAAATGTATTAGCAATTTTAGGGTTATTGGCTTTTCTCGTAAAATTTTTACAGATAAAGAATTTAGATTGTATATTAAAGATTCTTTATGGCAGGAAGAAACTGATTCGTTGATTGAGATTTTTTTAAATTTTTTTATTTATGTATTTGGTGATTTTAATGAAAAAGAGCCTTATAAAAATTTATTTAAATTTTTGGATAAAAATCGAGAAACGATATATTATCTTTCGACATCTCCTACATTTTATGGGCCTATAATTAATCATTTGAAAAAATATTTTTTAAGTGAAAGATTGACTTTATCAAAAATAGTTCTTGAGAAACCTTTTGGCTCTAGTCTTGAGACAGCAAAAAAATTAAATAGCTTGCTTTATTCTGCTTTTAAAGAAGATCAAATTTATAGAATAGATCACTATTTAGGTAAAGAAACGGTTCAAAATATTTTTACATTTAGATTTGGTAATTCTATTTTTGAAAATATTTGGAATAATCGTTATGTAGATTTTGTTCAGATTACGGTAGCAGAAGAATTAGGCCTTGGTGGAAGAGTGGAGTATTACGATTCTGTTGGAGCTTTGAAAGACATGGTTCAAAATCATATTTTACAATTGTTAAGCCTTGTTGCGATGGAGTCTCCTATTAAATTTGATTCTCAGTTTATTCATGATGAAAAAGTAAAAGTTTTAAAAAGTTTAAGGAAAATTAGCAAAGAAGATATTAAAAATTGCATTGTTAAGGGGCAATATATAGGTTCACAAGTTGAAGGGGTTTTTAAAAAAGGCTATAAAGATGAAACAGAGTTTTTGGGAAATTCAAATACCGAAACTTATTTGGCTATGAAAGTGTTTATTAATAATTGGCGTTGGTCTGGTGTTCCTTTTTATCTTAGAACTGGCAAAGGTCTTGCTAGGAAATTTTCAGAAATATATATTCAATTTAAAAAACCAAGCTTTACTCTTTTTAACAATAGTGCTGTTGATTTTTCTAATGCTTTAATATTTAGGATTCAACCAAGAGATGGAATTGAAATTAAATTCAATACTAAGAAACCCGGATATAATTATGAAATTCAAACTGCTAATATGGAGTTTTCATATTACGGGACATTTAAAAGATTATTTGATGAAGCTTATGAACGTTTGTTGTTAGATGTTTTTTTAGGGGATGGTACTTTGTATGCGACAAGTGATGAGATTGAAAGTTCTTGGGAATTTGTTTCAGATATTGCAAATAAGTGGGCAGATATTGAAATTTGTAATTATTCTTATGGCTCTGAAGGACCAAAAGAGATAGACTTTATTTTAGAAAAAGATCATTTTTGGCGTAAAATTTAATTTTCTAGTTTTTAAAAAGATATATTTTAAATTGGACAAATTGATAAAATTTTTATATAATTTATTCCTATTCCTTTTTAATGCTTGTTTTATTTATAATGAGTGTCCTCAGGTTTGTATTTCTTGCGATTTAGTAGTAAAACTTTTGGATAAGTTTTATCTTTCTTTTTAAATAATTTAATAGAATTGAGGATTTTTGTTTTTGATTTGATTGCAAATTTATGCATCAATTGATAATTTGCGTTATCATTAAAAATTGTAAGTAATCTTTTTTATAAAAACAGTGCTTATATTTAAAGGATGTATATGGAAAGTATTGAAGGAAGAGGGCAGCCAAATTTTTTTGGACTTATTCCTTTTTTTGTTTTTATTATTATCTATTTAGGCACGGGGATTTATTTAGGGGCTATTGGTGTGGAAATGGCTTTTTATCAACTGCCGGCTAGTGCTGCGATGTTTTTAGCTTCCGTTGTTTGTTTTTTGATATTTAAAGGAAAATTTTCCGATAAAATTCACATATTTATCAAAGGAGCTGCTCAGTACGATATTATATTGATGTGTCTTATTTTTATGCTTTCGGGAGCTTTCTCTTCTCTTTGCAAAGAAGTAGGCTGTGTTGAAGCTGTAGCAAATTTGGGAATTAAACATATTAATCCTAATTGGATTGTTTCTGGTATATTTTTTGTAACCTGCTTTCTCTCTTTTTCTACTGGTACTTCTGTTGGAGCTATTGTTGCAATTGCTCCTATTGCTTTTAATATTGCTGTTAAAAGTAGTATTAATCCGAATTTAATAGCAGCAGCTGTAATGTGTGGAGCAATGTTTGGAGATAATCTTTCTTTAATATCAGATACAACTATTGTTTCTAGTCGAACGCAAGGTAGTAACATCTTAGATGTTTTTATTAGTAGCAGTTTTTATGCTTTTCCATCCGCCATATTAACTTTTTTTTCTTTTTTCTTTCTTTCTGAAAATTTGCCCAGTACCATAAACTTTCTGCATGAAGGTCCAATAGATTTGGTGAAAACTGTGCCTTATTTAATAATAATAATTTTTTCTTTAGCCGGAATGAATGTTTTTATAGTTCTTACTTTAGGTATTTTTTCTATATGTCTTATTAGTGTTTTGTATGGTAATTTATACTTTTTAGATGTAATGAAAAGCGTTAATAAGGGGTTTTTAAATATGGCAGATTTGATTTTTCTCTCAATTTTAACAGGGGGAGTTTCTTTTGTTGTGATTCACAATGGAGGTTTTAAATGGCTACTTGTTAAATTAAAATCTTTGATTAGAGGAAAAAGTTCAGCGGAATTTTCTATTGGGGTTTTTGTTTCAATAGTTGATGTTTTTCTTGCTAATAACACGATTGCCATACTTATTTGTGGCAAGGTAGCAAAAAAGATAGCTTTTGAAAATAACATCAGCTTTCAAAGAAGTGCTTCTATTTTAGATATGTTCTCTTGTATTTTTCAAGGCATTATTCCTTATGGTGCTCAAATGATTATTTTAGTGAGCTTTTCAAATGGACTTGTGTCGCCAATTAGTGTTTTGTCATTTTTAGTTTATTTTGGGTTTTTATTGTTATTTGTTATTTTATCTATTTTGGGTCTTGATATGAAAAACTTTTTTTATTTTTTTAAAAAAAATAAAAATTTTTAAAATTTTTAGATTGATATTGTTTAATTTTTTTTATTTTATTTCGAATAAATTGTTCTTAATTATTTTATATGGATTTAGGAGGTTTGAAATTGGAAAAAGATTTGAAATTAAAAAGAGAAACCAATGTAGTTCCAAATTTTTGGGGACTTATGCCTTTTTTTCTTTTTATAGGGATTTATATTGGTACAGGACTTGTTCTTTATTTTAATGGCGTAGAAAAGGCATTTTATCAAATGCCTCCCGTAGTCGCTATGTTTATTGCTGTTGTTTTGACATTTATTATTTTTAGGGGATCTTTTTTAGCAAAAATGAATAAATTCATTGAGGGGTGTGCTCAGCAAGATGTTATTTTTATATCTTTAATATTTATGTTATCCGGTGCTTTTTCTGCTGTTTGTAAAGAAATAGGAAGTGTTGAAGCTGTAGTAAATATTGGTCTTAAATATGTTCCATTGAATTTGATAGTATGTGGCATTTTTTTAATTACTCTTTTTTTGTCTTTTTCTACAGGAAGTTTTATGGGGACCGTTGTTGCTGTTGCACCTATTGCTTTGGAGCTCGCAGATAGGATAAATATCCCTCTTCCATTAATTGCTGGTTCTATTCTTAGCGCTGGTGCATTTGGGGACAATATGTCTTTAATATCAGATACCCCTATTATTTCAAGTCATACTCAAAAGGTTAATGTTGTTGATATTTTCAAAAATGGAGCTTTTTATACGTTTCCAGCAGCAATTTTAGCAAGCATTGCTTTTGCATTTTTAGGTTCTTATTACTGCAAGACCGATAGTTTTATTATTGAGCCTGGTGAGATAAATTTTTTTAAAATTATTCCATATGTTTTTGTTATGGTTATTGCAATTTCAGGTTTTGATGTATTTTTAGCCTTGTTTTTAGGAATTGTTGTTGCTGGTATTATTGGAATTTATTATTCAGATGTTACTTTTTTGCTGCTGGCTAAAAAAATCAATGAAGGATTTTTAGGCTTAGGGGAAATGTTTATTCTTGTTATTTTTACAGGTGGAATTTCTTATATGACGATTAAGTATGGAGGGTTTGATTGGTTGCTCTTAAAATTGCAAAAAATGTCAAAATCTAAAAGAACTTCGGAATTTGTCATTGTTGTTTTGGTTGGCATTTTGACCATGTTTCTTGCGAATAATGGACTTGCTATTTTAATGAGTGGTTCTGTTGTAAGATCAATAACTAAGGACAATAATTTAAACTCAAAGCGTATTGCGGCTTTACTTTGTATGTCTTCATGCTTTTTTTTAAGTATTTTGCCCCATAGTATGCATGTGATAGCTCTTATAGATTTTACAAAAGGTAAACTTTCTCCTTTTGACATTTTTCCATTTTTAATTTATCAAGGTTTTTTGGTTTTATTGATTGTTTTATCTATAATTGGACTTGATATAAAATTAGTATTTAAATTTTTTTCAAAAATAGTTGTAAAAATTAAAAGCTTTAAATTATAAAAGTTTTTAAATTTTTTTTGAATTTAAATATTCAAGAAGATAGATTTAAGTATATTTTAAGGATTTCTTCTTTTATTTTTTTGGGTATTTTTTTAAAAATTTCAAATTTAGAAAAATCTTTTGGTAAAAATTTTTCTTCTAAATATAAGTTCATTTCGGGATTATTTTTTGCCTCTTCTTCTATTCTTTTTATTACGTTTTTGTTTGGAGAATTATATCTAGTTTCTTTGAAATTTTTATAAGATGGTTCATTTTCGTATAAAAAGTTTATGAATTTGTAAGCCAAGTTTTTATTTGGAGCATCAATAGGAATTACAAATGCATCTATCCATAGATTGGTGTTTTCCGGTGCATAAAAATCTAAGTTTTTGTCTTTTAGCATAGCGTTTTGTGCTTCTCCGCTCCATGTGAGTTGAATAGATGCTTCTCCATTTAGCATTAATGATTTTGCAGGCACATCTGAGAAATATCCGATTAATAGTGAATTTTGGATTTTTAAAAGTTTTCCAGCTTCTTTAATTTTATCTGTATCATGTTCATTTATTGAGTATCCAAGTTTTTTTAAAGCAACTCCAATATTGTCTTTAGGAGAATCTAGCATTGTAATCTCTTTTTTATATTTTTTATTAAATAAAATGTCAAAACCTTGCATGTCATTTAAATCTATTTTAGTTTTATTGTAAAGTATTCCCATTAATCCCCAGTAGGCTGGCACTGAATAAAGGTTGCCAGGATCATGTTCCAAGTTTGTAAGATTTTGAGCAATATTTTTTGTTACATTTGGCAATTTTGAGTAATCTAATTTTTCAATTTTGCCTTCATCGATTAATTCTTGGATTAAATATTCTGATGGGACTATTATATCGTAGTAATTTTTTGTGTTGTTAAATTTAGCCATCATTTCTTCATTATTGTGAAAGATTTCATAATTAATTTTTATGTCGTTTTCCTTTTCAAATTGATCTAATAAAGTTTCGTCAATATATTCTGCCCAATTAAATACGTTTAAAGTTATTGTGTCTTTGTTGGTGCAAGTAAAAGTTGTAAGAATTGCTATTAATATAAAAATTTTTTTCATAAGTGCTCCTTTTTTCATTTTAAAGCTCAGCATCTGTTGTTAATTTTTTAATTCCTATAAATTTATTAATAATAAACAAAAGGCTCAATATTGTAAAAAACAATATGGCAGAAATAGCATTTATTACGGGTTTGATGCCCCTTTTTGTTAGCGAGTTTATTAAGATAGATAAATTATTAAATCCCTGCCCAGTGGTGAAAAATGATATCAAAAAATCATCTATTGATAATGTGAAGGCAATAAGAGCCCCAGTTGCTATGCTTCCAATGATTTCTGGATAAATTATATTTAAGAATATTTGAATTTCTGAGGCTCCAAGATCTTTGGCAGCATCAATAATATTGTTAGGAAGAGAATATAATTTGGGCAAAATTATTATTACTACGTATGGTGTTGAAAAAATTATATGTGATATTAACATTGTGGAAAATCCCAATTGCATTTTTATTGCAGAATAAAATGCCATTAAGCTTATTCCTGTTACAATGTCTGGATTAATTATTGTTATTTTATTTGCCGATAATAGTATTGTTTTTAATTTTTTGTTTTCTGATTTATAAATTGCATAAGCACCAATAATTCCAATAACAACAGAGGTCAAAGATGAGATTATAGCTATTAAAATGGTGTTAAATATTGCTGATTTGATTTGACTTGAGGCAAAAATTTCTTTATACCATTTCAGACTAAAGCCTTGCCATATAAACCCACTGTCACCAGAGTTAAAAGAATAAATTATTAAGATTATTATTGGAAGGTAAATAAAGCTGAGTATTAGAAATAAGAAAATGTTTTTAAAGACCCTAAACATATGTTATTCTCCATTATTTTTTCGCATTAACTTTATTATTATTAAATTAAAAAGTAATATTACTAACATTAAAATAAATGAAATTGCAGCCCCAGTATTCCAGTCCTCTATAAAGAGAAACTGTTTGCTTATTAGATTTCCTATTAAAATTTGTTTAGAGCCTCCCAGCAAATCTGAAATAATAAATACCGTAATTGAAGGAATAAATACCATAATGATTCCTGTTGCCAGGTAGGAGAGCGTTAGAGGTATTTTTACATAAAGTAATATTTGCCACATTCTTGCTCCAAGATCTTGCGCTGCTTCAATGTATTCTGGCTTAATTTTTAAAAGTCCTGTATATATTGGCAAGATCATAAAAGGCAAAAAATTGTATACCATGCCTATTGTAACAGCCTGTTCGTTATAAAGAAGATCTAAAGCTCCAATTCCGATTTTTTCAAATAAGTTGTTGATGAATCCGTTTTTCCCAAGTATTCTCATCCAGGCATAAGTTCTAAGCAATGTATTTATCCACATGGGAAGTATTATCATGATTATTAATTTGTTTTGAGCGCTTTTTTTTGATAATGAAATTAGCCAGGCGGCAGGATAGCCTATTAAAATGCAAAAAATTGTTGCTATTGTGGCGAGCTTTAAACTTCTTGAAAAGATACTAAGATAACTTGGATTTAAAAGCTCAATAAAATTATAGATGGTAAATTCGTTTTTTTCATTTAGAAATCCGAGCAATACTATTATTAATAAGGGAAGAATACTAAATGTTAATAGGAATATGGAGTATATGATTAATATCAGTTTTTTCACAACCATTATTCCTTGTGCATAACATGAATATCATCAGGCTCTAAGAATATATCAACCTCTTCTCCAACTTTTGTAAGTCTTGTGCTTTGAACTATCCAATTTGTCTTTTGAATTTCTAGGGTCATTTCGTAATGAACTCCTTGGAAAATTGCCGATGTTATAGTTCCACTTAAATGTCCTTTTCCTTTTGGAAGTAGTTTTACATCTTCTGGGCGTATTACAAGGTCAACTGCTTCTTCAGCTTCAAATCCCTTGTCAAGGCATTCAAATTCATGGCCAAGCAAACTTACAACCAGCTCCTTTTTATATGTTCCATCAAAAATATTACTTTCTCCGATAAAATCGGCTACAAATTTTGTTTTAGGTTCATTGTAAATTTCTTCAGGAGTTCCTACCTGTAAAATTACTCCTTCATTCATTACGACAATTCTATCACTCATTGTTAATGCTTCCTCTTGATCATGAGTAACATATATGAATGTGATTCCAAGTTGGCGCTGTATTTTTTTTAATTCTTTTTGCATTTCTTGGCGCATTTTTAAATCAAGCGCAGAAAGTGGTTCATCTAGCAATAAAAGCTTGGGTTCCATTACTATTGCTCTTGCTATTGCAACTCTTTGTTTTTGCCCCCCTGATAGTTCGTTAATATTTCTGTATGCATATTTTGGCATTCCTATTAATGAAAGAGATGTTTTTACTTTTTCTTTGATTATATCTTTTGGCGTTTTTTTCATTCTAAGTCCAAATGAAATATTGTCAAAAACATTCATATGCGGGAAAAGCGCATAATTTTGAAATACAGTATTAATTTCTCTTTTGTTTGGGATAGTTTTAGATATTTCTTTGGAAAGGAAATAAATTTCTCCATTTTTTTGATTTAAAAAACCACCCAATATTTTTATTAATGTTGTTTTTCCACATCCGGATGGACCTAGTAATGTAATAAATTCATTTTTTTTAATTTTTAAATTTATGCTGTCTAAAGTTTTGCTTCCATTGTTATCATAATAATGACTTAAATTTTTAATCTCTAGGATATAATTATCCAATTAATTCCAACCTCCTTATGGCTGTATTAATACAAGTCAAGATTATACTTAATATTATTATTTATGTAAATGCTTTTTTAAAAGGCATTATAATTCTTGTCAAGAATTATTTTACCAAATTTACCTTCTCTGAATTCTTTGATTAATATTTTTGATGCTTTTTCAAGGTTAAGCTCATTTTTTTTGCCGATTAATTTTCTTGCTTTTGCAAAACTTTGCAGAATATCAAGTGAATTTTTATAATATATTTCGTATTTTTTTAGTAAAATATTTTTATTATTTTGATCCATTATTTCAAGTAAATACAATGCAAGATCTATATTATCTACTATTTCATTTTTGATCATATCCAATATTGCAAGTTTTTTTGCAATCGATTGGTCTACTAGATTATGCCATAAAACTCCTGGCATGTCAAAAAGATTGATTTCTTTATTTATTTTAACTATTTGTATATTTCTAGTATATCCAGGTTTATTAGCAACTTTTGTGCTCTTTTTACCGGATAATAGATTTATTATTGAAGATTTTCCAACATTTGGAACTCCAATAATCAAAACTTTTATTTTTTCTTTATAATTTTTTATATTTTTAACAACGGCCAATTTTTTAATAATTTCTATTATTTGCTTACGCATTCCTTTTCTGTAAATATTGCTTATTATTACAGTATTGCCAAGATTTTCAAAATATTTTTTCCATTTTATAATTTCATTTATTTGAGCAATATCAGATTTGTGTAAAAGAATTATTTTAGCTTGATTTTTAATAATTTTTTCAGTTAATGGATTTTTACTGCTAAATGGAGCTCTGGCATCAAGTATTTCTAGCACAATATTAGCTTTTTGCAAATTATTCTTTATCAGATCCAAGGCCCTTTTCATGTGTCCAGGAAACCAGTTGATTTTATTTTCCATGCCTAAATTATAGCTTAATGTGTATTGAATAATGAATTGTTTTTGTTTTTAGTTGCAAGTTTGTGTTAGTTTTCTTTAAAAGAATTGTTTTTTTTAAAGAAAAAATATAATCTTTATTTAAGTTTTTATTTTTTTTTAAAAAAATAAATTTTATAGGAGGTTTTATTATTATTGCAAAAATCAAAAGAGGGTTAATAGTATCTTGTCAAGCTCTTGAAAACGAGCCTTTACATAGTAGTTTTATTATGTCTAAGATGGCTTTGGCAGCTAAAATAGGTGGAGCTATTGGAATAAGAGCCAACGGAGTTAATGATATTAGCCAGATTAAGTTAGAAGTTGATTTGCCAATAATAGGTATTATTAAAAAAAAATATAATAATTGCGATGTGTTTATTACTCCTACGATGAAAGAGATTGATGAGCTTTGTAATGAAGGGGTAGATATAATTGCCCTTGATGCCACTTTTAGGAATAGACCTGATGGTGTGCTACTTGATGATTTTTTTGAAAATATTAAAAAAAAATATCCAAATCAGTGTTTGATGGCAGATATTTCTTCCCTAGATGAAGCGATTAATGCTGATAAATTGGGATTTGATTTTATTGGAACAACTTTGTATGGCTATACAAAAAGTACTGATGGTTTAAATATTGCAGACAATGATTTTAATTTTTTAAAAACCTTGCTTAAGTCTAATTTGAAATCCACTTTAATAGTGGAGGGAAAAATAGACACCCCTTTAAAAGCTCAAAAATGCTTTGAAATGGGGGTTGATTTAGTAGTTGTGGGAGGTGCTATTACAAGGCCTGCTGAGATTACTAAAAAATTTGTAGAAAAAATAAATCAGATTAAAAAATAATTTTAAACTTAAGGGCTAATTTATTTTTTATTTTAGGAGGGTTTTATGTTAAAGGGTTTTGAACAAGCTCAAAAATTTGGGCGTTCTTTTATGCTTCCCATTGCTATTTTGCCAGCAGCAGGGCTGCTTTTAGGAATTGGAGGCTCTCTTTCTAATCCAGAAACTGTTAAGACGTATTCTTTTTTGAATATATTCTTATTACAATCAGTTTTCAAAATAATGAGTGCGTCAGGTTCTATTATTTTTTCAAATTTAGCACCAATATTTGCTATTGGAATTGCTGTTGGACTTGCGAAATCGGATAAAGGTACGTCTGGAATTGCGGCATTTATTGGCTATCTTGTAATGAATGCTACTATTGGGGTTTTAATTGAGGTATCAGGCAGAGCTGAGTCTTTCTCTAGTGGGGCTGTGGGTTTTGTTCTTGGGATTAAAACTTTAGAAACGGGGGTTTTTGGCGGGGTTGTAGTTGGCATTTTGACTTATTATCTTCATTCTAGGTTTAACAAAGTAGATTTACCCAAGGTTCTTGGATTTTTTTCTGGATCTAGATTTGTACCGATTGTTGTTTCTTTTTCTAGTATTTTTCTTGCTGTTATTATGTTTCTTTTTTGGCCATTTGTACAAAGTGGAATTAATAAAGTAGGAGGCTTGGTAGATTCAACCGGTTATATTGGAACGCTTATTTATGGGATTTTTTTAAGAATGCTTGGGCCTTTTGGTCTTCATCATATATTTTATTTGCCATTTTGGACAACAGGTCTTGGGGGATCTGTTATTATTGATGGAAAGTTGATTGAAGGGACTCAGAATATTTTCTTTGCAGAACTTGCTGCTCAAGGTACAAATAGATTTTTTGTTGGAACTAGTCGTTTTATGAGTGGGCGATTTATTACTATGATGTTTGGTTTGCCCGGAGCTGCACTTGCTCTATATTACACCGCAAAGCGTGAGGAGAGAACAAAAGTTTTTGGTCTTTTGATTTCTTCAGCGTTAACATCATTTTTAACAGGTATAACAGAACCTCTTGAATTTTCTTTTCTTTTTGTAGCCCCTATTCTTTATGTTGTTCACGCTACATTTGATGGATTTGCTTTCATGCTAGCGCATATTCTTCAAATTACAATAGGCCAAACATTTTCTGGAGGGTTTATTGATTTTATTCTTTTTGGTATTTTACAGGGAAATTCAAGAACTAATTGGCTTTTGGTGCCAGTTGTAGGCATTGTTTGGTTTTTCCTTTATTATTTTGCTTTCATATTTTTAATAAATAAGTTTGATTTTAAAACTCCCGGTAGAACGCAAGATTTAAATTCTGAAGATTCTCCAAGTTCTAAAAGTAGTGAATTTGAAGAAAATTATGCTACCAAGGTTATTATTGGGCTTGGTGGCGCTTCAAATATTGTTGAGCTTGATTGTTGTGCAACTAGGCTGAGAATTACAGTAAAAGATGTTCTTAAAGTTTCTGAAAAAATTTTAAAAGAAACGGGCTCTAAAGGGGTAATTATTAAAGGCAATGGGGTTCAGGTAGTTTACGGACCAGGTGTTAGCGTTCTTAAGAATGAAATAGAAGAATTACTCGAAGATTGATCTTTTTAATAAGTAATAGCTTTAGGGCTATTACTTATTAATTTTGTTTATGAAATCAACTGCATACTTTGTGAAGTATGATGTGTTCTGGGCACTTTTGTAACTTTGGTTCCCAATAGGTACGTGTGCATGTGAATTTTCAAGAAGTATAATGGGAATATCCTTTTTTTCACCCCCATAATTTTTTATAAATTCGTTTATTTTTATTGGGTCTACTGTATGATCATTGGGTGTGTGGGCTATTATTAAGGGTATTTTGATTTCATCAAAATCATATGAATTTAATAATGTGACAAGGCCCATCATTGCAATAATTGCGTCTACATGCTGTACTTTTGAGGAGTGGCTTTTTATGCTCATGTGTTCTTTTCGTTTATACTCTTTTGTTTCGAATTTATTGTAGCCACCTGTTATAAGATGTGCAATTTGTTGTCCCCAAGGATAGTAAACAATATTTGTTCTTTTGTCATAGGGAAATATATTAGGAGAAATTAACACTACTGAATTTATTTCATTTGGATAGTTTGCTAGAGCCCAGATGCTGGCAGCGCCCCCATTGGAGGTGCCAATTAATATTAATTTATCACCTATTAATTTGCCAATGTTAATAGCCTCATCAATATCTCTTAGCCAATCTTGGGTAGTTATTCCCCGAAATGCATTTTTATTGTTAATTCCGTGTCCCTTAAGTCTTGTAAAAAAGATGTTAGCATTAAGAGCTTTTGCAATATTATTGGGAACCGGATAAATTTCATTTTTTGATGCCCCAAATCCATGAATGTAGACCACAGAATATGTTGTTTTTTGTGCCTTTTCTTTATACCATATTATTTCTTTTTTTGTATTGTTTTCCAAATTAAATTGTAATTCTTCTTTTAATAAGTAATTGTCAATTTCTTCTATGTTTTTAGGAATTGGTTTTTTTAAAAATTCATTTTTAAATTTTATTCTCGGACTGACTAGTATTAAGAGTAATAAAAATATAAGTATAAAAATGATATTTTTTACATTCATACAGTGATTCCCTTATTTTCTACTGGAACATTGTTGTTATTATGGTTATCTTTTTTGTAGCAATTATTGCAATGTCCTGAGTAAATTATTTCAATAGATTTTGTTTCCCAGTTTTCTCCAAGTTTGTCTTTCAAAATATCTTTAATATCGTCAAGTTGAATAGGGTGGACTTGATTGCATTTATTACATTTAAAGTGAGCTATTGTGGAAGCCAAGCTTAGATAAAATTTTGTTTCTTTTTGATCAGTAGTTTTTATATCTTTTAGTATATTTCTTTCTTTTAGAATATTTAATGTGTTATATACCGTTGCTTTTGATAGGCTTGGAATTTCTTTTATAAGTTTGTTATAGACTTCTTTTGCCGTAAAGTATTCTTTTGGGTTTGATGCTATGTACAGAATGATTCTGTTTCTAGAGTGAGATGCTTTCATTCCTAATTCTGATGTTAAATTTTTTAATAATACAGGATCGTTTGTAATGCCTACTTTTTCCAATGCGGAATGCACATCTATTATGTTATTGTTCATATTATTATACCTTTTTTGTTTAAATTAAATATTAAATACTTTTTATGTTCTTCTTAGGATAATTTTATACCCAGATATCAATATTTTACTACTTATTATTTATTTATTTTCATATTTTTTTATATTAGTATAAAAAATTAAATTTTTTATTTTTGAATTCAGTTTTATTTTGTTATCAAAATTATTATTTAATGGTAGTATCATTAAATTGAGTGTTTGAGAGTAATTTATTACATCTTGTATCTTAACTGTGTTATAAGAACCCCCTATATTTAAAATTAACCATTTTTTAGAATTTATTTTTTCAATTTTATAATTAATTGTATGAATGATATGTTTTTCAACATTTAAAAAGCTTATAAAAAAGTTACTATTTTTATCATTTCCTTTAGATATCAAAAATTCTGTACCATTAATGTAGCCTTTGGGATTGTTTTTAGTTATTATTATTTTTTCATAAGTATCAAGATCACTGTATTTTGCTGTTACTTTTAAATTGGTGCCTTTTGCGATTTCAAAAATAGGTATTTCCAGAGCTGAATATTCAAGAAGATAATCAGGATTGCATTTTTTTAATGTTTTTTTATCTAGATCTATTTTAGAAGGCCATTTTATTTTAATCGATATAAAGAAGCTAGAGATAGTCTCATCTATAAAAAAATCAATTGTTGACTTTTTAGCAAAGTTAAAAACTAAATATTGCTTTATTCCTAAAATTTTATCATTTGAAAAAGAAAATGAGCTTTCAATAGATGCTTCTGTTATTAATTCTTTTTTTGATAAAACCTTAAAATAGGTTTTAGATGTGTTTAGAAATTCAACTTTTTTATCTTTAAATTTTATTTTATTTAATTTTCCATTTTCGAATTTGATATTGTATTTGTCGTGAGATAGTGTAAAATCCCCTTCCATATTGTATTCCAAATTCTTAGGAACAATTGACTCTGAATTTTTGACAATTTCATCTTGGTGTTTATTTATTAAAAATTCTCTCAGGCTTTTTTCGTTGATTTGATAATCCTTGAGTCTTTTGTTTTGAAAATTTATTATTGCCTTTTGCTCTTTAAGGGAGTTAAATTTTGGAATTTCTAATAGTTCAGTAGTAAGCTTTGAACCCTCTAGATTTTGTATCTTGATGCTGTGCAAGTTGTTTTCCAGGGCTTTTAAATAAAGTAAAAAATTTTTTAATTCTTGATTATCGTAGATTTCTTTGATTTCATAAAAATAAATAAGAGTTTCTACGTTACTTTTTGGAGAATCTATTTTTTGTACTTCATATAAATATTGACAGTTATTTTTATAAAAAATTAAGTAATTTTTATTATTTTTACTCTGTCTTATTCCTTCTGTATAATTGAAATTAAGCTTTCTATAAAGCTCAGTCACTTTTTTCCTAAACTTTTCTATGCTGTATATATAAAACATGATGGGTGTATTTTGAAATATGTCTTTGTATCCGCTTTTGAATGGATTTTTTAGTGCCCAGTACAAATCTAGGTGTATTTCATCGTGCAGCATGTATTCATGAGGACTTCCACTGTAAGTTCCAGGCATATATATATCTGTATTGGTTTTGAATCTTTCAAATAGCCAGCTATTTAATTCTTCATGTTTTCTTAGAATTTCAAAAAAGTATATTGGGAATGTCCAATGTATTTTGTAAGCTAACTGTTTGTGCTCAATCAAATATTTAATATTTGATATTATTAATAACAGGTGATCTTCTGAAAATTTAGTTATTGAAATAATAATAATATAAGTTTTCCATTTTTTTAGTTTTCTAAACATAAATTCTTTGTCTTTATAATATAAAGATTAGTCAATATTTACATTATATAATAAAATTTGTGTTGGTTTTGTATATTTTGTATTTTTTGATGTATAGAGGTAATACGCTATAGCGAATGTATTAAGTTTATGTTAATCTTATATTGTTATATATAAATTATTTTTATTTATAGAAAGGGGTAAAATTTTTATGGCTAAAGAAATATATTTTAATGAGGATGCTAGAAAGAGCTTACTTAGTGGTGTTGAAAAATTATCCAATGCTGTAAAAGTAACTCTTGGGCCAAAAGGGAGAAATGTTCTTATTGATAAAAAGTTCGGTTCTCCAACGGTTACAAAGGATGGAGTTAGCGTTGCTCGTGAGATTGAGCTTGAAAATCCGTTTGAAAACATGGGGGCACAGCTTTTAAAGGAAGTTGCTATTAAAACAAATGATGTTGCTGGTGATGGAACAACAACTGCTACTGTTCTTGCTTATGCTATTGCAAGAGAAGGCCTTAAGAATGTGTCTTCAGGAATTAATCCTATTGGAATAAAAAAGGGAATAGATCACGCTGTAAATTTGGCTGCTGAGAAAATTCGTCAGTCTGCAAAAAAGATTACAACAAAAGAAGAGATTGCACAGGTAGCTTCAATTTCTGCTAATAATGACAGTTATATAGGTGAAAAAATTGCTGAGGCAATGGATAAAGTTGGAAAAGATGGTGTTATAACAGTTGAAGAGTCAAAAACCTTTGATACTACGATTTCTTATGTTGAGGGTATGCAATTTGATAGAGGATATCTTTCTCCTTATTTTTCTACCAATAAAGAGAATATGAGTGTTAATTTTGATGATGCTTTCATATTGATATATGAGAAAAAGATTAGTTCTATTAAAGAGCTTTTACCAGTTCTTGAGAAAGTTTTAGGGACAAATAAACCTTTATTAATTATTGCTGAGGATATTGAAGGGGATGCTCTTGCTGCTCTTGTTTTAAACAGTGTTAGAGGAGCTTTAAAGGTATGTGCAATTAAATCTCCTGGTTTTGGCGATAGACGAAAAGCAATGCTTGAGGATATTGCAGTGCTTACTGGTGGTGTTTTAATCAGTGAGGAGCTAGGTCTTACTCTTGAGACAGTTGAGATTGAGCAACTTGGACAGGCTAAAACTATTAAGGTTGATAAAGACAATACTACTATTATTAATACCGGGAATAAAGAGCAAATAAAGGAGCGTTCAGAGCTTATTAAAAAGCAAATTGAAGACTCAACCTCTGAATATGATAAAGAAAAGCTTCAAGAGCGTCTTGCAAAGCTTGTTGGCGGAGTTGCTGTTATTAATGTTGGGGCTGTTACTGAGGTAGAGCTTAAGGAGAAAAAGCATAGAGTTGAAGATGCTCTTTCCGCAACTCGTGCTGCTGTTGAAGAGGGTGTTGTGCCTGGTGGTGGATCAACTCTTATTGAAGTTGCTATGTATTTGGATACAATAGATACAAGTAAATTAAGCTATGAGGAAAAGCAAGGTTTTGAGATTGTAAAAAGAAGTCTTGAAGAACCAATGAGACAGATTATTTCAAATGCTGGTTTTGAAGGATCTATTTATATTCATCAAATTAAAACCGAGAAAAAAGGGCTTGGGTTTGATGCTTCCAGCTTTAAATGGGTAAATATGATTGAGAGTGGAATAATTGATCCTGCTAAGGTTACAAGAAGTGCGCTTCAAAACGCTGCTTCAATTGCTGGGCTTTTATTAACAACAGAGTGTGCAATCACCGATATTAAAGAAGAGAAAAATACTTCTAGTGGTGGTGGTTACCCTATGGATCCAGGAATGGGGATGATGTAAATTAAAGTTTCACCGGCAAACTTGTGTTTTGCCGGTGAATATTTTATTATTCAAAGGAATTATTTTGAGTGAGGATGAATTTGTTTTTTGTATAGGGTACGATTGTTCAAAGGCAATAGTAGATAGGCAGCTTTTAAGAGAAAATAAAGGCAAAAGCGCTAAAGAACTTTTTGGACTAGGACTTTACAGGAGTGCCTTTAGTAAAGCTCTTTATAGAAATGACGATGCTCTTATTAATTATTTAATTGAAGAGTATAATAAAATAAGTAACTCTAGTTATACCAAAAAAGATGATTTTAAGCTTTTATTTGGAGTAGTTTGTCCTGATGATATTAATAAGATAAAAGTGACATATGTATAGTATAGGAGGTTTTGTGTTTTTATTGCAAGAATTTAGCGGCAATAGTAGCTTTTTGCGAAGTTTATTAGTTTTTGTGCCTGTTATTGCTATATTTTGGTTTTTAGTGATATCTCCTCAGCGTAAGGAAGAGAAGAATAAAAAAGAAATGATAAAAAATCTAAAAAAGGGCGATAAAGTATTAACAATAGGCGGAATTTTTGGAGTTGTGAAAAAATTAGGCGATACAGATGTTGTTTTAGAATTAAGTCCAAATAACGAAGCGGTTTTTATAAAAAATTCTATTGATAAAGTTTTGTCTGAAAAAAATGAAGTTAAAAAAGGTATTATTTAAAGGTAAAATTAGAACTGTTAGCTAATAATGGTATTTTTTAAAATTTTAAGGATTTGTGTAATGAAAAAAGGATCTAAGCTTATATTGATATTGTTGGTGACGTTTTTTGCATGTCTTTTAATATTCCCGACTTTGAAGTGGTATTTTTTAATGAGCGTTGAGGATAAAAAAATAAGCTCATATTCACAAGAGGCCTTAAGGGATTATTCAAAGAAAAAAGCTTTGGATGACCTTGTTAAGCTTAAGGAGTTGTATCATAAAGATCCCAACAGCAGTATTCCATCTAATTTGTCTTATTTAATTCCAATAGCAAAAAATAATTATAGGTCTTCAATGAAAATCCCACCTAATACTTTTACTGCTAAAACTTTACGTGAAGGATTTTTGACTGATTCGGATATGGGAGAAGTAAGCTTAGAGATTTATAGGTATTATGAGAATATAAAGAAGAGCAAAAACAGAATAATACATCTTGGACTTGATTTATCTGGAGGGATGAGTGTTACTATTTCTCTTGATTATTCAAGTGTTGAAAATAAATTAGGTCGTTCTTTGACTTTTGCTGAGGGAGAGGATGCTATTTATCGTATAATGCAAATTCTTAAAGATAGAGTAGATAGGTTCGGGCTTACAGAGCCTAAAATTGTAAGAGAGGCTGGGGGAAATAAAATTTTTTTAGATATTCCTGGAGAAAAAGATGAGAGTAGGGTAAGCACTCTTTTGAGCGGGAAAGGCAATTTGACTTTTTATGTGGTTGATGACGAGTCTACTTCTCTTTTACATAGAAAAATATTAGAAGCGGGTTCTCTTTTTTCTATTCCCGAAATTCAGGCAAGCATGAACCTTGCAGATAGTAAACAAATTTTTCCTTGGTATGTTAAAGATTCTTATGGTGTGGATGATGAGTCATCAGTTCGTTATTATGTAGTTGATGTGAGTCCTGAAAATTCATTTGATGGTGCTCACATCAAAGATGCTGGGGTTTCTAACGATCCTAGAACAGGTCGAGATACTGTTGCTTTTAGTCTTGATGTTGATGGAAGTGAAAAATTTTTTAAATTTACACAAAAAAATGTTGGAAAGTCTTTGGCCGTTGTTATGGAGGGTAAAATTAAGTCTGTGGCAGGAATTGGGTATGCTATTGCTGGGGGCAATGTTTCAATTCAAGGTGATTCTTTTGGGAAAAAAGAAGCCCTAGATCTTGCTCTAGTGTTTAAAACTGCAGCTTTTCCAGTTGATGTTAAAATAGATGATTTGAGAATAATAGGGCCCAGTCTTGGTGCTAGGACCATTGATCTTGGTATTAAAGCTTCCGCGCTTGCTCTTTGTTTAGTTTTTTTGTTTATGTGTGTTTATTATGGTTTAAGTGGTATTGTAGCCGGATTTTCACTTGTTATTTATAATGTATTTTTAATTTTAGCGATATTGTCGGCCTTTAATTTTACTTTAACTTTAACAAGTATTGCGGGTCTTATTTTAACAATGGGTATGGCTGTGGACATAAATATAGTTATTTATGAAAGGATTAAAGAAGAAATTAGAGAAGGCAGAAAATTTGAAAATGCTTTTGAAGCTGGTTTTAAAAAAGCATTTTTATCAATTATGGATGCAAATATAACGACATTTATTGCGGTACTTTTTTTAACTCTTCTTGGGACAGGAGTTATTCAAGGTTTTGCATGGTCTCTTTCTGTTGGAATTGTGGCGTCCCTTTTTAGTAGTTTGATTTTTTCAAGATTTATTTTGGAATTTATCATATCTGTTAGAAAAAGCAAATTTATAAGTATATCTTGGAGTTCAAAATATGCAAAGAGTAATTAATTTTTCAAAATATGGAAGCAATATTTTAATTGTTAGTGCTGTTTTGATTTTGGTTGGGCTTATTTATACTTTTTTTTATCATGGTGGATACAATTGGGGAATAGATTTTTCTTCTAGGGTTAATATTAATCTTTCAATAGAAAAATCAAATATTAAAGAAAATGAAATTAAAGAACTATTCTCTCCGATTTACAAGACTTTAGATGTTAATAGCATTTTTTCATCAAATCAGAATAAAAGTGAATTTTCTATTATGATAAAGTCTGATGTCATTGATTATGCCTTTAAAACAGAAGTTCAAAATACAATATTAGATAAACTTAAAGAAACATTTGATGCTAATGTTGAAGTTTTGGATTCTTATTTTATTGATTCAAGTTTTTCTTCTACTTTGAGAATTAGGTCAATATTTTTGGTATTAGGAACATTTATCCTGATTTTGATTTATATAACTTTAAGATTTAAGCTAAGTTATGCTATTGCTTCCATACTTTCAATATTTCATGATATATTTTTTATAGTTTCTTTTTTGGGGGTATTTAGGATAGAGATTAACAGCTATATTATTGTGGCAATACTCACCATTATTGGATATTCTTTAAACGACACAATAATTATTTTTGATAGGATTAGAGATAACGTTAAGCGATTAACCGATAACACATTTTTAAATGTATTAAATATAAGCATTAGTCAAACTTTATCAAGAACTGTTTTGACTTCAGTTACAACATTTGTTGCAGTATTTTCTATTTATGTGTTTACTGAAGGATCTATAAAAGATTTTTCTTTGGTATTTATGGTAGGGGTAATTGTTGGAACTTATTCTTCTGTATTCATAGCGTCTCCAATACTTTTAAATCTGTATAAAAAGATAAATTAAGTCTTAAATAAGATGATATTGTGTCATGAAGTTTTTTGATTTTGGTTCATTAGGATTTTATAGATTTTTTGATTTTCAAAAATATCTTAATTTTAGTATTTTTAGGTATAGTTTAATAAATTATTACTCTTATCGAGAACAGTCAAGCCTTATTAACGATGCTAATTTGTTAAAAGATAAACTTGTGTTTTTGGATAAGATTTATAGGGATTTTAATCCTAGTATCAATAAATCTTGGGGCGCCAATAAAGCCATTTTTTTGGATACTCTACTCATTATTAAAAATTTGATAAGAAAATATCATCCTAATTCCCAATTTTTAGATATCCATGAAGATGAATTGTTAGAAGATGTTTCCTATTTTAATAAATTTTTAGACAAACTTAAATATTTGAATTTTAGAGTAGATCTTAAACAAAAAATTGAAAATTTTGAAAAGAAGAGCAAAGCTCCATTTTCTTGTATAAGAATTGCCTCATTTTTTATTCAAGAAGAATTTTTAGATCGACTTAGTAATTCATTAGATTTTTTTTCCAATGAGGCCAATAGTAATAATTTAGATGTAATTAATAAAGAAATTAATGATTATTATGAAAAAGTAGAACAAATTAAAAAAAGTAGCAATATTAAAGAAACTCATAAAAAGTTTATTATAGATCATACAAAAGAGAGAATTGATAAAATCATGAAGGATCATAGTCTTGACATTTCTAAACTACTTATAAAAATTGCCTTGCTTGAAATTACAATTCAATGTTTTGATAGTTATTATTTGAATTTATTAGAAATTTTACAAATTCTTTTATCTATTAATAATATAATTGAGATTGGTTTAAACGAATTACCAGATGCTATTTTTAATGAGTGGAATGAGTTTATTTATTTACGAAGAAAAGAGTTTCAAAAATTTGTTTTAATCTCTGATTATGTTTTCCAAAAGAGGATTGTATCTACTATAAATTCTGGAAATTGGAAATTTGCTTTTTTTACTCTTGCCCCCAGGCAAGGGGATGTATTTCAGTTTTCAGTGGATATTACTAAAAATTTTGACAATATTGAGGATGGAATCAAAGAATATGAGTCTAAAATAAATAAATTTAATGAATATAGGTCGGGTTGGGAGGCGAATTTAAAAAATTTTGATCATTTATTTTCAGAAACACTTTAGCTGTATATCTCTTTTAATCTTTCGTAAATAGTTTTTACTTCATTATTTATTATTTTTGGAATTTTTACTATCAAAGTAACTTTAAGATCCCTTTTTGAGCTACTTCCAATTATGGGCATTCCTAGTCCTTTTAAGTTTAGAATTTCTCCATTTTTTGCATCTGAAGGGATTTTAAGTTTTATTTTTTTCCCTTCAATTGTTTCAAATAACTTTTCGCAACCTAAAGCTATTTCCCACGGGTAAACTTCTATTGCCGTTTCTAAGGTTTTACCATTTAGTTTAAAATTTTTATAACTTGATATATTAAATTTGACTATTAAGCTTCCTTTTGTTCCAGAAATTGGATTGATAGGACCTTTGTTGTTTATTTTTATTTTCGTTGTTTCTAATGTTCCTTTTGGGATTATTATCTCGATTTTTTTGTTGTTTATAAGTATTATTTTTTTATTTCCCATATAAGCATCATAAAGTGAAATATTTACAGTTATTTCTCTGTCTGCTGTTTTTCTTGAAGATCCTCCAAAGATTTTGGAAAAAAAATCTAAATCTTCAAAATTGCCAAATCTTGTGCTGTTAAATTCTCTTTCAAAATGGTCGCTGGCATCATTAAAATTGGTATGATCCCACGAGTCGTAATTTCTTTTTTTATCAGGAGAAGATAAAATTTCATAAGCCTCATTTATTTCTTTAAACTTTTCTTCAGCTATTTTATTTCCCTTGTTTTTGTCTGGGTGATATTTTATTGCCAATTTTTTGTAAGCTTTTTTAATTTCTTCATTACTAGCATTTTTTTGTATTCCAAGTATATTGTAGTAGTCTTTGGTCATTAAAAAATCTCCTTCAAATCGCCCCTATTTATTATGTTTTTTACATATATTTTAATATTTATACTTTATATATGTTATAATTAAATTTAAATTTTTAAAAGATCAATTATGAGAGTAGATCTTTTGCCTCTTGTTGAGTTAAGCCTTTATATTAATTTGTCATTTTGCTGTAAAGATTGTAGCATTTTTAATAGAATTTTAGAGGAATTAAAATGTCATTTAATTTTGTTAGGTAATCCAATTATAAAAACACTTTATATTAAGCACGTAGATTTTTGTTTATGTAGGCAAGATAATTTAAAATTTATTTTCACTTCTTTGTTCAAATATATTAATTTAGCTTTATTAGAAGAATTTACTTTAGAAATTATTCCAGGTTATGTTGATTTTGAAAAATTCAAACTTTTGGATGAATTTTATATTACTAGAATTAATCTTAATGTTCAAAGTTTTTCTTTAGAGTTTAGAAAAATTATGGGGATGCCCAAAATTTCTTATGCAAAATTGAATATTTTGATTAACAGTATTAGAAAGTTTCCTTTTGATTTGAATATTGACATGACTATCAATATGCCTTTGCAAAAAAAATCTGATCTCAAGCAAGATTTGAAAGAATTGCTTACAAATATGCCTGAGCATATTTGTTTTAGTGATTTCATATGTGAAGAGGAAAATTTTATGTTGGAAGATTTTGATAACAGTATTGATTCTGAAAAGCTTTGGTTTTGTGTTCTGGATTGTCTAGAATCCAATGGTTACATTAATTATGAAATTACTAATTTTGCATTAAAGGGGCATGAAAGCAAGCATAATAAGCTAAATTGGGAGTTAAAGCCGTATTTAGGATTAGGATTGCATGCTGTAAGCTTGCTTTTTTGTAATGACAAGGATAATAATGTAAGAGCCCTGATTAGAAAAACTGGCGATTTTGTTAAAGCAAATAATCACTTAGTAACGTTTGAGTTGTTAGAGGATTTGGAGTTTTTTATTTATCATTTTATTCAAGGGCTTGGAAGCATTCGAGGTGTTAGCTTGAAGGCTCTTAGGCTTAGATTTGAGTATAATGAAAAACAATTTATTAAGTTTATTAATTACTGCTCAACTTTAAGTAGAAAATTTGTTTTTGATGATAACATCATGAAATTAAAGGGGAGGGAAAGGTTTAAGTTGAATTTTTATTTAGTAAAAATTATAAACTATTTTAATGATAACTTTTTTAAAGTTAAGCTTAAGCTTCCTTGATTTGTTTGTCTTGGTAATAAACTATTTTTGTGTTTTTATGATTGAATATTCCAATTTCAAGTATGCCTGGAAATAGTTTGAAGTATTTTTCTGTTCCTTCGGGATTTTCTACATGCATTTTTACATCTAAGATATAATTATTGTTATCAGTTATAGTGGGGCCTTTTTTTTCTTTACAAATTCTCAAGGTTGTCTCTAAATTCATTTCTTCAAGTCTAGTCATAATAAATCCAACAGCATTTTGGGCAACTTCTATGGGAATAGGCATTTTTGTTCCTAATTTTTTAACAATTTTTGTTTCATCTGCTATTATTAGCAATGTTTCTGAATTGTAGGCTATTACTTTCTCCATTAGATGAGCGCCCCCCATTCCTTTTATTAAGCTTTTTTTTTCTAATAAAATCTCATCAGCTCCATCAATTGCGATGTCTAGATTTTTATTAAGTTTTGAAAAATTTGATTCATAAGGAATTTGTTCTTTTGAGAGTAAATATTTTGTATCACTACTTGTTGTATAGAATTTTAAATTTTTTAAACTGCCCGATTTTATCTTTTCGCTTAAATATTTTATTGCATAATAAATGGTTGTACCTGTTCCGATTCCGAGGTTCATATTACTTTTGATATAGTGATCAATTGCATATTTTGCTACCAAAATTTTTTGGTTTTCCATAAATTCTTTTCCTTGCTTGATAAACTTAAAGCTTAATTATTTTAAAGTATATCATTATTTAATTAAGGTTGAAATCTTGACTAGATTTTATGCTAATTTATAATTATTAGTATTGGTAAATAAAATAATATGCTAGGAGATTTTATGTATAAATTAGTTTTAGTAAGGCACGGAGAGAGTGAGTGGAATAAAGAAAATCTTTTTACTGGTTGGACAGATGTTAAACTTTCTGACAAGGGTATCGATGAGGCTGTAGAGGCGGGTTTACTTCTCAAGCAAGAAGGTTATTCTTTTGATATTGCTTTTAGTTCTTTATTGTCAAGGGCTAATGACACTTTAAATATTATTTTGCGAGAATTAGGACAATCTTATATTGCTGTAAAAAAAACTTGGAGATTAAATGAAAGGCACTATGGGGCTTTGCAAGGTTTGAATAAGTCAGAAACAGCTGCAAAATATGGGGAAGATAAGGTTTTAATTTGGAGACGTAGTTATGATGTACCTCCAATGTCTTTGGATGAGTCTGATGATCGTCACCCCATAAAAGATCCAAGATATAAACATATCCCCAAAAGGGAGCTTCCTTCAACAGAGTGCCTTAAAGATACTGTTGCAAGGGTTATTCCTTATTGGACTGATGAGATTGCAAAAGAAGTTCTTGAAGGTAAAAAAGTTATTGTTGCTGCTCACGGTAATTCTTTAAGAGCGCTTGTTAAGTATCTTGACAATTTAAGCGAAGAAGATGTTTTAAAGCTTAATATTCCTACAGGCATTCCTTTAGTTTACGAATTAAATAAAGATTTAAACCCTATTAAACATTACTATTTAGGTGATGAAAGCAAGATTAAAATGGCAATGGAATCTGTTGCTAGTCAAGGAAAATTAAAGTAACGATTTTTGCATTAAAGTGTCAATAAGTCATAATTATATGACTTATTTTCTTATTAATTTTAAGGCTTAAATATATTTACTGGCAATTTTTTCAAAGCGGTCAATACCGATGATTTTGATAAATCCTGCTAATTTGGGCCCTTTTTCTTTGTCGATTAAAATTTTATAAATTTGTTTAAAGAATAAAGCGGGTTCTATATTATTTCCTCTTGAAATTTTATATATTTCGTTTTGAATGTCTTGTTCTGTAGCAGCTTCAAAATTTTTCTTTAAAAAATTCAAAAGTTCATTAATTGCTTTTTTGCTATTTTCTTCTAGTATTTCTATGTTGTCAAATTTAGATCTTAATGAAAATTTGAAATCTTCAGGTGCAAAATCTCTTATCCAATTAATTGCACAGTTTATTTTATTTATTAGTTTGTCTTTTTGATCTTCTTGAACGTTTTTCAAGTAATTTAAAATTTTATTTATATTATTTTCAAATATTTGGCAGATTACACTTAAATGTCTAAATCCGATTTGATAAGGGATTCTTTTGCTTGGCATATATGGTTGAGATAGTTCGTAAATTCTCTTAAATGCTCTTTTTTTTTCTTCTTTTATATCTTCTATTCCATAATAGATTCTTTCAAACTTGTCGTAATCTTCGTATATTTTAATTACGTCAAGATCAAATGAGATTGAAAATTCAGCATTTGGTTTTGTAGCGGCAAATAAAAATCTTGTGACCTCGGGTGTATAGACCTCAAGAACATCTTTAAGCGATATGACATCTCCTGATGAGGAAGATATTTTTCCACCGCGTCCTTTTATTGAAATAAAATCATATTGAAATGTTACAGGAGGGCTACCTTGAAAAATTTTTACAATATTTTTAGATGTATCAAAACTGCCGCCACTGCTGTGGTGGTCTTTTCCTGCAGGCTCAAAGTCAACTTTTTCATATTTCCATCTCATAGGCCAGTCTATTCTCCAAGGAAGTTTAATGGCCCATGTGGTTTTTATATCTAGAGATTCTTGATTTCCGCATTCACATGAGTACTCAACAGAGTAATGATTGTCATAATTATTTACAGTTGTTGTGTCTCTATTGCATTTTGTACAAAATATACTGATTGGATACCAATTTTCGTCAAGCTTTGAAGTTCTGTATTCGTTTAATGCTTCGGACAGCTCTTTTTTATGGTCAAGTGCAAATTTTATTTGGCTTGCATAAGCGCTATTGGTATATTGTTTGCTTTGGTCAATGAATTCAGGATTGATTCCCACTATAGGCAGATATTTTTCAAATTCAATTTCATTAGCCCTTGCATAACTTATTTTGCGGTTTCTTGTGTCAGGGACCCTTGTTATTGCTTGTCTTAAATAAGTTGTGAGAAGTTCTTGTTCTGGCATATTTTTGGGAACTTTTCGAAATACGTCATAATTATCCCAAGAATAAATAAATCTTACTTTTGATCCAGAGTCTTTTAGAGCTCTTGCTACAAGGTCTACCGAGATAACTTCTCTAAAATTTCCAATGTGCACAGTTCCAGATGGAGTAATTCCTGATGCTACTGTGTATAAATTTTTTGGACCTTTTTCTTTTTTTATTTTTTCTGCATAAAAATCTGCCCAATGCGCTGTTTTCACATTTTATTCCCAATTTAAATTTAGGTAAATTTTAGCATTTTGTTTTTCAAGTTTCAATAATTTAAAAAATTGTAGTTTAATATTTGTTAGTTTATAAGTTTTTTTATTAGCTTGTCTTCTTTGTTCCAATTTTTTTTAAGTTTTACCTGTAAGAATAGGTTGCATTTTGTTTCAAAAATTTTTGCAATTGTTTTTCGTGCCCTTTCTCCTATTGATTTTATTTCTTTTCCGTTTTTTCCTACAATTATTCCTTTTTGACTTTCATTTGCTACAAAGATATATGCCCTGATAAAAAGTTTCCCTTTTTTATTTTCTAAGATATCAATATCCACATACAAAGAATAGGGAAGTTCTTCTTTTAGGTTTTCAATAGCTTTTTCCCTTATTATTTCACTAATTCTGAAATTTATTTCTTGATCAGTGTAGTATTCTTGTGGATAATAAAGTGGGCCTTCTGAAAAATTTTCATAAATTTTATTTTTTAGTTCTTCTGTGTTAATTTTTTTTTCAGCAGATATTTTAATTATATTTTTATCTTCTATTCCTTTTTCTTGTAGAAATTGTGCTATTTCTTTTATTTTTGTATTTTTAAGGTCAATTTTATTAAGTATTACTAAAAATTTAATTTTAGAATTTTTAATTATTTCTAACATTTTATTTTCTTCCTCTTCAGGTTTGTCTTTAATGTCTATTATGTATAAAATAAGTTCAACTTCTCCTATTGAAGAGTGGATGTTTTTCATCATTGCAATATTAAATTTTTTTTTACTCAGATGAAATCCTGGTGTATCTATAAAAACAATTTGTCCTCTGTAGTCTGTAAAGATTCCTTTTATTTTATTTCTAGTTGTTTGCGGAATAGGGGATATTATTGATATTTTATGTCCGCATATTGAATTTAAAAGGGTAGATTTTCCAGTTGATGGCCTACCAAGTATTGCTACAAATCCCGATTTCATGTTTTAATTCCTTAAATATGTAATATTCATACATTTTTTATTATAATTAATTATACAGCATTTTAAATGCTTATTTTTAAGTAAAATTTGAGGAATTGTAGTTTGGCAAAGGTAAATTTTGAAGTTTTTTGCGAGCAATGTGGTGAAAAAGTTGGACTTAATCGGTCTGTTTGTCCTAACTGTGCTGCTAAGCTTGGTGATATCGAATGTCCAAATTGTAGATATGTAGGTCCGGTTTCTGCTTTTGGAGAAGGTTGTCCTAATTGTCACTACAGTCCTTTTCAAGAACTTAAAGAAAAACCCTTTAAAAGAAAAGAAAGAGTAAGAATGAGTGATAGAGCAGCTTCTAAAGCCTTTGAAAGGCTTTTTCATTTTGGGATTAATGTTGATATTTTGCTCTATTTATTTTCAAGTTTTTTATTTGTTATACTTTTTCTTTATATTGTTTATGGCTAAAGGCTTTGTATGGGTGTTACAGTTTTTTATTTATTTTCTATTTTTGCATCTTTTGCTATGGGTTCTAGCATGGAGTCTGTTAAAGAGAGGGTTCTCAAGAGTACTATTTTTTATTATGATGTTGAAGAAGTTGAATTTCCTTATGCTAGGAAGCAGTCTTTACGATTTATTGCTAAAACTCATTTAAAATATGCTGTTTTTAATTTTGACAAAAATAAAATGTTTTCGTACACGTTTGTTTTTGATAAAAAATTAATATCTCAGTATGCAATTTTTATTGAGGTAAAGAAAAAGTTTGGCGAAGCTACACTGGCAACGCCTTTGAATTATTTATGGGATCTTGGTGATTATATTATTATTTTAAATAAAAATATTTTAAGAATGACTTTAAAATCTTATATTTCAAGTTATAATGAATGATTTTTAATAGGGCTGATAATTGAAAAAAATTTTAAAACAGTTTTTATTTTTGGTTTTGTTGATTTCTTTTTTATCTTTTACTGAACATTTTTACGATAAAAAAATTTTGATAAATGGGGTTAAGTTTTTTGTAAAAATAGCGTCCAATGAGCTTGATAGGGCAAAAGGTTACATGGGTACTCAAAAAGTTGAATATGGTAATGGAATGCTTTTTGTTTTTAAAAAAGAACAAAATTTATCTTTTTGGATGGAAAATACACCTTTACTGCTTGAAATAGCTTATATTGATTCAAATGGAATTATTAAAGAGATTTATGATTTAGAACCGTACTCTATGACAAATGTTAATTCTATTTATAAGGCAAAGTATGCTCTTGAGCTTCCAAGGGGCTCATTTTCTAAATTTAAAATAAAAATAGGTGACAAGGTGCATTTTTGCTTTGATATTAATTCTTTATTAGTAGAATGATTTTGAAATTATTGAGCTTTGATTTCTTGAAGTTCTTCTTCGATTTGATCTTCTTTAAGTTCATTTTTATTAGATTCTTTTGTTGAATTTGTTTTTTCTTGTTTTAAGGCGTGCTGTTCATTTGTGTTGTTATTTTCTTCATTATTATCAATGTTTTCATTGTTGGCTGTTATTATTTTTTTAAAAATAGTTATTGTTGATGCAATCTCGTCAATCGCATCAAGCAAAAATGTATCACTTGCAAATTCTTCTGCTTTTACAATATATACTAAAGAGTTGATTCCTCTTTCTGCATTATGAATAATCTCCCATGATCCGAATACTCTGTTATTATAACTATCGCTCATAAGGGAGTCAGATATTTCTTTTATTTTTTGTGTGTTTATGTCAAATGCTTTTACAATTCCAAATATTTCTCTTATTTTTGAATTTTTATATGAGTTTAGTCTTGATCTGATGATTACTTCTTCTTTTTCATTATTGTTTATATTTTTAAATGCTATAAAGTCATTTTCTGGGTCTATTTTATATTCAATTTTGTTTTTATCTAAAAATTTTTTAATTCTCTTGTCGTACTGTATATTCTTGTGATTGCAAGAAATTAGTGCAAAAACGATGATAATCATGCCGAAAAATAATGCATTAATGTTCATTATTCTTGCAATTAACATTGTATTATGTAACATATGATTATTATAATTTAATTGTAAGGATTTTAAAAGTAATTTATGCGTCTTCCAGGTAGTGGCTATTCATATACTGTTATTCAATCTAAAAATAATTATTCACAAAAATCTTCTTTTGGAATTTCTTTTGTAATATTAAGCAGAGGAACAAAAATTTTTAGAGAAGATTTATTTGAATTTTTATCAAATTTTGACTTTATAAGAGAAATAATTTCAATTGAAAAACAGAGCAATAGAAGTTCTTTGCAGTTTATCTCAGAAAATTATGGTAAGTTAAAATTTATTCTACTTTCTGATGATTTGAATTCTGGGGAAAAGGTTAATTTAGCAATGAAAGAATCCAGCTGTGATTTTGTTTTTGTTTTGCAAAGTGATATGTACTTGTTAAATCCTTTTTGGATTCCAAATATATTCGATGAAATAGTTAAAAAAAATGTTCTTCTTGTTGGGGGTGAATTTTTTGATAAAGAAGAGGAAATAATTCCTTCAATTTTTCTTCCTAGTATAGATAAAAAGCAAAAGTTTAAGGTAATTTTAGTAAATTCTGAGAAAGACTATGAAAAAACTTTGATTACCATGGATTATTGTGGACTTTATTCTAAAGAGAAATTTTTACAGCTTGGGGGTTTTGACGGAAGGATTCAAAATGAATATTTTCAAAGAATAGATTTTGGGCTAAGAGCTGTTTATTTTGGAGAGCATGTTTATATTTATAGAAAGCTGAGAATCCAGTATACTGCATTAAATTCGCCAGAAAATTTGACCAAAAGCAAAAGTTTTTTGATTTTTTTGCTTAAGAATTATGTTCCAATTTTTGTTGGAAATGGCGTTGTTTTTTCTTTTTTAAGGTTTTGTAAAATTTGTTTAAAATATAAAATTAATCCTTTTCTCTTTCAAAAAGAATTTAAGGAAATAAAAAATGAGATTACTAAAAATAGCTTAAGATTCAAAGGAGACTTAAAGAGTGCCATTGAGCTTTGGGAAAATGATATTATTGATTGATTTGATTTTGTTTTCGTATTTAAGCCTGTATTCGAAGACTCTCAATTACGTAAATGTTCTTGATTTTTTTGATACTAATGTTTTTAAGTTTGATTTTAACATTGAAAATGATGTTTTTACAATTGAAAATGATAAGGGATATTTGAAGTTTAGGGTAGGTTTTGAATATGCGCTTACATCTTCTGGTTATTATATGTTTGTAGATCCAATTATTGACATTCGTGGAGAAATTTTAATAAGTCAAAAGGTATTAAAACAAATTGAAAATTATTTCAACTCCCTTAAAGATTATAATAAACCTAGAATTACTTCGATAATCATTGATCCTGGACATGGCGGACATGATACTGGCGCGGTTGTAACTTTAAAGATAAATGGTTATGATGTTGTGCTTCAAGAAAAAGATTTTGCATTAACCTATTCTATATATTTGTCTAAGATTTTAAGTAATTATTTTGTAAATAAAAATATTTTGTTAACTCGTGTAAATGACGTTTATTTAACTTTAAAGGAACGGTCGGAATTTGCAAATGCAATAAAGCCAAATTTCCCCAATAATGTTATATTTTTATCTATGCATGCTAATGATGCTCCAAATAGTGAAGCTAGAGGGGTTGAGTTTTGGTATCTCCCTAAGGATTCAAAAAGAGAAGTTATTAAAGATTTTAAGGGATATGATATTAAAGGTAATAGATACTTAAGCGAGCTTAATGATATACTAGATATTAAATATAAATATGAATCAAAAAGATTGGCTGAGATTTTGTATAAGGTGTTTAAAAATGAGTTAAGTGAAACTAATATTAGGCCAATCAGAGAAGAGCAATGGTTTGTAATAAAAAACAGCAGTATGCCTGCTGTTTTGATTGAAATGGGGTTTTTATCCAACGTTTTAGATGCTAAATTAATTTTGGATTATAATTACATGAGCAAGTTTAATATTCTAATACTTAAATCTTTAATGGAATTTGTAAATTTTTATGAAAAATAATATTTCGGATATATTTTTTAAATATAATGCAGTGATTTATAAATTTTTAAATTCGAAAAAAGAGTATATGGTTAGAGTGTTTTTGGTTTCGTTAGTAGCAAGTTTTTTGTTTTCTATTTGTATGGTATTTTTAAATTATGATAGTCTTTTTTCAAAAAAGGTTTTTTATTTTCATTCTAGTAAAGGATTTATTGCTAATTTAAGATATTTAAGAGATGAAAAAAATTTGAAAGATAATTTAGATCTTTTAGTAAAAGATTTCCTTTTAGGAAGCAATGAAGGGTTTTCTTTTGGATTTTTACTAAGTGATGTAAGATTATTATATTCTTTTTTACAGAATGGAGTTTATTATATAAATCTTTCAAGAGAATTTTATGATTTTTTTAATAGTGGTGATTATAATGAATCTTATGAATCTTTTGATGTTAAGGTTAATCTGTTTGCTATATCTTTAATAAAAACAATGCGTTTTAACTATCCCGGTAAAATACAAAAGCTTGTTATTCTTGTTGAAGGGTGTATCTTGAAGGAGCAAAGTTGATAAATTTAATTTTACTAATAAAAACAATTAAAAAATGAAAATTTTATAAAAGATTTATATATAAGGAGTTGGTTTGCATGAAAAGGAATACTAAAAGTATTTTATTATGTATTTCATTTTTTTTATTATCCACTGTTCTTTTTGCTCAAGAGACTGATGGATTAGCAGAGAGTTCTAAGAGGTCAGAACCTGGAGAGTTAGTTTTAGATTTTGCAGAGCTTGCAAGAGACCCAAGTTCAACTAGACTTGATCTTACAAATTATGTTGATTATGTATATTCAGGTGCTTCTGGTATTGTTAAGCCAGAAGATATGGTTGTAGATCTTGGGATAAATAATTGGAGTGTATTGCTTACCCCTTCTGCAAGGTTGCAGGCTTACGTTAAAAATTCAGTTGTTGCGCCTGCTGTTGTTAAGAGCGAGTCAAAAAGGTATGCAGGTGATACTATTTTAGGAGTAAGAGTTTTATTTCCAAGCTATTCTCAATCATCTGCTATGATTATGCCACCATTTAAAATTCCTTTTTATTCAGGAGAAAGTGGTAATCAATTTTTAGGCAAAGGCCTTATTGATAACATTAAAACTATGAAAGAAATTAAGGTTTCTGTTTATAGTTTAGGATATGAAATAGATCTTGAGGTTTTATTTGAAGATATGAATGGCATGGAATATGCTTATTCCATGGGTACTTTAAAGTTTAAAGGGTGGGCCGATTTAATTTGGTCAAATCCTAACTATATTCCTAATATATCATCTAGAATAATTAAAGATGATGTTCCAAATTATCCTCTTGCTTCAAGTAAAATGAGGTTTAAGGCTTTTAGGGTTTCAAAGTCACATAGTTCAAAAGAGCAAAATTTTATCTTTTATGTTAAAGACTTAAGAGTTCTTTATGATAAATTGAGCGTTTCAATAGATTCTGATATTGACAGTGAGTCTGTATTTAAAGTTTATGAGACTAGTGGAACTGAATCTCTTCGTAAATTAAAGGCACACGAAACTTTTAAAAGAGTTTTAAAGCTTCGAGAAAAAATTTCTATGCCTGAAGGCTCTTTCCAAAACTTTGTAGAAAAGGTTGAGAGTGAAAAGCCTGAAGAATCATCTCCGAAAAATTAGGTTTAAATTAATATGTAAAGCTACCTGAAAGGTTGGCTTTACATATATAAGATAATAGGAGATAGTATGGAAGTATTAGATGTAGAAAATGAAGAGCTTTTAGGGGTTTTTTTTGAAGAGGCTCAAAATCTTGTAGATACCCTTGAAGAAAATATTATGTCATTAGAGGATGATCCTAATAATTCTGATACTATTGATGAAATATTCAGGGCAGCTCATACTTTAAAAGGAAGCTCCGCTTCTCTTGATATGATGGAGCTATCTGATTTTACCCATATTGTTGAAGATGTTTTTGATGCCATTAGAGATGGTAGGGTAAATATAAACAATGACCTTGTTGATTTGCTTTTAAGTTCATTAGATGTTATTAAGGAAATGCTTATGCTTCGGCTTGATGGAAAAGTTTATTTGAATGACATAGGTGATCTTAAAAGCAAATTAAAGCAATTTTTAGTAATTGATGATCAGACCTTTATTAAGAGGTTTGACGAAAATTTAACTAAAAACAATTTTTATCTTTCAGGATCAGATCTTGAGGAGATAAGAGAAGGGTTGGGAATTGGACAAAAGGTTTTAAGGATCAGTGTTGTTTTTAATATAAATAGTGATTTTGATGTTGAAAATGGTGGGTTAAAAATATTTAATATTTTAAAAAATTTAGGATCTGTACTTCATACAATTCCTAAATATGAGCAAATCATAGAGGATAAATTGTTAAAAAGAGTTGATTATTATCTGATATATTCAGACATAGAGGGTGTGAAAAAAAGTTTAGATTCTTCAAGTTTAATTGAAAACTATTTGGTTGATGAATTTAACGTAGAAGAAGAATTAAAAAAGCTTTCAGATAAAGAGACTAAAGATATTGATTCAAATTCTAATTTTGTTTTAAATGATAATTTTGATTTTACAGAGGATGAGATTTCTGATTTATTGTTTGAAGTTGAAAATCAAAAATTATTTAAAGTTAGATTAGATTTTGTAAAAGACAATCCTATGGCTATTATTAGTGGGCTTCAAATGCTTCAAGCATTAAAAAGTCTTGGTAAAATTTTCAAGTCTATTCCAGATTCTAGCGAATTATTGACAGATAAGTTTTTTGATTTTGTAATATATTACTTAATATCAAATACCAGTGAAGACAGTATTGTTAAAAAGATTAATTTACCAGATGTTGTTAGTCATTTTGAAATTGAAAATGTTAATTTAGAATCTTTAAAAAATTTAAGTCTTAAAGAAAACGATGAAGCACCTCTTAAGGAAAATAAAAACATTAAGAAAAATAGTCCAATTAGTGTTAATTTAATTAGAATAGATAGTAAAAAAATAGATTACATATTAAATCTTGTCAGTGAGGCTGTAATAAGTAAATCATCTTATAATCAAATAAATTCAGAAATGATTGGATTATTTTATAATTTTAATTATTTTTATGAGTATCAAGAAAGTTTTCAGAGAAACTTTTTAATTGATTTAAAGATGGTTTTCAAAGATGCAGGCTTAACAATAGAAGATGAGGTCGAATCACATATTAATTCTTTGATGAATCTTAAAATGGAAAAAACTCTTAATGATATTTCTGAGTTAAGAAATTCTTTTTTTAGGCTTCTTCAAAATTTTAAGATGACCTCTGGTCGATTGTCAAGAATAATTACAGATTTGCATGAGAGTGTTTTAAAAACTAGAATGTTGCCAATATCTAATATATTTTCAAGGTTTACAAGAGTTGTCAGGGATCTTTCAAAGAAATTAAATAAGATTGTTAATCTTAAAATGGAAGGAGAAGAAACTGAGCTTGATAAGTCTGTTATAGATGACCTTGTAGATCCTTTGATGCATTGTGTTAGAAATTCAATGGATCATGGTCTTGAAACAGTTGAAGAGAGAGTTGAAAAAGGAAAGAGCAAAGCAGGTACTATAATTTTGCGTGCTAAAAATGAGGGTAATGTAATCTCAATTGAGATTGAAGATGATGGGATTGGTATAGATCCAAAGGTCATTAGGAGCAAATTAATTGAAAAGGGAACAATAAAAGAAAATACAATTTATTCTGATTTTGAACTTATTAACTTAATTTTTGCTCCTGGGTTTTCAACAGCAGCTCAAGTGACAGATCTTTCAGGTAGAGGGGTTGGTCTTGATGTTGTGAAAAGGAGCATTGAAAAGCTTAATGGAACTATTTTAGTTGAATCGGAAGTTGGCCTTGGAACAATTTTTAAAATTAAACTGCCATTGACGTTAGTTATTATACAAGGTCTTTTAGTAAAGTCTGGGCCTGAGACTTATGTTATTCCTTTGAATAATGTTCTTGAAACTCATAGGATATCCGAGCATGATATAAGATTACTTGAAAATTATCATGAAGTTTATAATTTAAGAGATGAAGTCATTTCTGTTCTCAGACTTGATAAACTTTTTAACATAGCAAAAGATGATTCATTAATAGAAAAATTTTTAATAGTTGTTAATACTAGCAATGTGAAGACAGCAATTGTTGTAGACTCTATTCTTGGCGAGGAAGATTTTGTAGTAAAGCCCATTAAGGATAAATTTTCATCAAGTGTTGGTATAGTTGGGGCTACTACGCTTGGAAATGGTAAGGTTGTATTGATTATTGATGTTTTTAAACTTTTTGATTTACGAAAAGATACTAAGGAGTGAATCTCTTGTGCAGATAAAAGAAATTTATTTTGGACCTAAAATTTTAGATGATAAAAATCATAATTCTAAATTAACCAATTTTGATTTTAAAGTTGTTTCTTTTGAGCTTGGATCAGATCATTATTTAGTAGACATTATGCAGGTTAAAGAAATTAGAAAATCTAGTAATTTTACTTATGTTCCAAATGCCAAAAAGTATGTAGCTGGGCTTGATAATTTACGAGGTGAGATAATTCCTATTATAGATCTTAGAATAATGTTTAATTTAGAATTTAATAAAAAAGATCTTGAAGATATTATGGTTTTAAAAAACGAAGACCTTCTTATAGGGGTAATTGTTGATAAAATTAATAATGTTTTTTCAATAGATTCTAGCCTTATTCAAGATCCACACCCAGTTTTGTCTCAGGATTCTTTAATAAACTATATAAAAGGTGTTGTAGATTATAACGAAAAGCTTTATATACTTCTTAATCTTTTTAAGATTTTTAATTATGATGAAGAAGAAAAGTTATTAAAACCTGATCAAAATTTTGTTGGAAAAAGCAACTTTGTAAGCGATTGTGATAATTTAGATATGCTAGAAAATTGTAAGAGGGATTTTTCCAATAAGGTTTCTTCAAAAAATAATGATAACAATGAAAATTTAGTTGTAAATAATACTGCAACTTTTAATTTGGAAAATATTAAAAAAAATCTTTTGAAATATGCGTTTAATGCTTCTTTGGTAAATGATGTGTTTTTGGAAAAAGTTGGATTAAAATTTAATATGGTTGATACTGATTACTTGCCTTACGATAGTTTTTTAAATGAATTTTATTCAAAATCATCAGGAAATTTGTGGGGAGCTGATTGTTTGGAAGAATTTAAAAATGAAATTGTTAAGAGTCGCTTAAATTTTATGGAGAATTTAAATTCTATTTTTAATGTATTGGAGATTGGTTGTGGTAGTGGAAAAGAGACTATGGCTTTAGCCAATGCCTTGTCTGAATATTATGTAAAACCTTTTAAGTTGACAGCTATTGATAATGACTTATCAAAGGTTGTTGAAACTTCTAGGTTGATATTTTCAGAGTCAGAAATTGGCATTAGTGAAATTTATCGTAGGAACTCTTTTGAACAAAGTCCCGGAATTTATAAATTTAAATCAGAAATTTTAAGTAACATTTTGTTTGAATATTCCGATGCTCTTTTTTCAGATTTGCCTGATAATTTGGGAATGGTTTTTTTAAAAGATGTTTTATGTTTCTTAGATAGTAAAGATCAGATTTTAATTTTAAATATCATTGCTTCCAAAGCTATTAAAGGGGCTCTTTTGGTTTTGGGAGATAACGAAGAGCTTGAAAATAATGATGTTTTTATAAAAGAGAAATCCACAAAGTATTTTAACTTGTACAGGAAAGTCTAAAGGAGAAATTAATGAGAATAGATTATATAGAGCCATTTTTGGATGCTGCTTCTTCGGTTTTAAGAGATATGTTGCTTGTTGAGAATATAGAAATGGGCAAACCCGGACTTAAGTCAATAAATCAAAAGATAAAAGGTGTTTCTGTAATAGTAGGGCTTGCTGGGTCTGTTGAGGGTAGTATAATTATTGATATGGATATAGAAACAGCTCTTTTTGTTGCTTCTAAATTAAATTTTGAAGAGTATGATGATTTTGATGATGAGGAAACAAAAGAGATGGTTGCTGCAACTCTAACTGAGGTTGGTAACATTATTGCTGGAAATTTTGTTACTACTTTGCATGCCAAAGGTTTTGTGTTTGATATAACCCCCCCAGCTTTTATTTATGGAGAAAATATGAAAATAAGTAATAAAGGTTCTGAGGCTTTAATTGTTCCTTTTTCTTTGCCTGATGGTAAAATTATAGAAGTTAATATTGCAATAAGGGAGAGGGTTTGATATGAAAAAAATTCTTTTTATTAGAAAAGAGAGGTTAATATGATCCAAAAGACTACGATTGCCGCAGATTCTTCATCTAAGCCTAGGGGAATCAATTATGATACTGGCGTTCCTTTTAATGTTTTAATTGTTGATGACTCTGTTTTTACTGTAAAGCAGCTTACTCAAATTTTCACATCAGAGGGTTTTAATATTATTGATACGGCAGCTGATGGAGAGGAGGCTGTGATAAAGTACAAGAATCATTATCCAAATATTGATATTGTCACTCTTGATATTACCATGCCCAAAATGGACGGAATAACTTGTCTTTCTAATATTATGGAATTTGACAAAAATGCTAGAGTGATAATGATATCTGCTTTAGGTAAAGAACAATTAGTTAAGGATTGCTTAATAAAAGGGGCAAAAACATTTATTGTTAAACCATTAGATAGGGCAAAGGTTCTTCAAAGAGTAATGTCTGTATTTGTTAAATAAATTATTTATAAAAAAGCTCAAGCTTTAATTTTATTATTTTCATTCCCTTGGAAAAAAAATCATTTCATTACTTATTTTATTTAAATTCTTTGAAAAATAAGTAATGTTAAGGTTAAATATTTTAAGAGGTTCTGTATTATTTTCTATGTAAAGCTCTAATTTGTAAAATCCTTTTTTTGTGTATATTAGTGAATAACTTTTAAAAATTCCATTTATATTTTTAATTTTAAATATTTTATATTTTAAAAATTTTTTATCAATAAGTTCACTTTGAATTAGATATTTATTTGCTTCTCTGTAGCTTAAATTTAATAAGCCGTAGTTAGTTTTATTGAGCATCATGCTTTTTACAAAATGTTCTGTTAGGTTATAAATATTTTTTTCTATTTCGCTTGTTGGAAAGTTAGTATAGTATTCTTTTTCTAAAATTAAATTGTAAGACGAATATTTTTTAATTTCTTCATTTGCCCTTTTTTCAATTGAGATATCCAAAAGTCTAGCATTAAGTGAAAAATCTAACAATATAAGTAGTCCTATAATTATTTGAATTTTCATTTTATTTCCTGGTTCTTATTAATTATTTTTTTTACTTTTTCAAGTTCTAAAGGTATTTTGCTTTTTCGCTTTGCGTTTAGCTTTTCTTTTAGCAAAAGATTGTTAAATGATTTTGCAAGTTCATATACTTTTTCTTCGCTTAAAGTAAAAGGAATTTGAATTTTTCGATATTCTAATGGGTCTTGTAAAATTTTTGTCATTAGAATAATGGGATTTAAAAAACTTGCTTTAAAAAATTTATAAAAATTCATTAAAAAAATAGTAAATGATGCAAACAATGTAAATAGAAAAATTCCAAGAATAGAATCGCTTTTTCTTTGCAAATATTTATCTATATAAAATTTTGTTTTCTCTATTTCTATTACTCTGTATTCACTAGGACTGTAGTAAACAAATATTTCGTCTGATTTTGAGTATATTATGGCATCTTTTTCCTTGATTATTAAGATGAAAGGATATTTTTCTTTAATGTAAGCTTTTTCATTTATTATTGATATATTTTTAATAATATTAAATTCTTGTTTTTCTGGTATTGAATTTACAATTTTTGAGCTTGATATTATTATAAAAAATGTAAATGGTATTAATAAGCTCATTGAAAATGTTCTAGCAAATGCTATTAGTATTAGGTTCTTTTCTTTTGAATTGTAATATATTTCTATTATTAGGTCGTTAAACCTAAGAAGTCTTAAAAATCTTAACTTGAAAAGGGATAACATTATTGGATTTAATATTGTTTCATGGGCGGCAATTATGTTTTTAAGCTGATATGAGCTATAAAATGCTAAAGGAATAAGGCAGTGAATTATATCGAAGAATAGATTGTTTCTGACGTAAATTTCTAATCTTTGAGAAAGGTAAGCCTTGGTTATTTTGTATAAAAAAATGAAAATAAAAATTATGTCAAATAGAAAACCAAGAAATATTAGTGCAAATCGTATTTTATATGGCAAAAAAAGAATTATTGAGAGTTCTTCGATTAAAAGTTCAAATATTGAAAAAATTATTATTGCTTTTAAGAAAATTGAGAATTTTTTTACCATTTATTTCCCTTGGCTATTTCTGATAATTCTTTAATTATTCTTGAATCATATTCTTTAGAGCCCAACTGTTTTATTGAAAACCAACTTTCATCATATCCAATAAAACCTTTAACCGGATTGTTTTTGTATTTTGGGGTTCTTGCTCTGGCTGAAAAAATGGCAATTAATGTTGAAATTGGGGACATTGTTTGTAAAATCTCATATTTGAAAAAGCTTTCAATTATAAGCTTGGCTGTTTTTTCGTCTAGAAAATCGGTATCATTGCTTATTGCTTTTGAAGTTGATTCAATGGTTTTAACGGTAAGCTCTATTCCTTTTTCAAAGCAGTATTTAATTACCAATACTTTTAAGAGAAGCAGTATCTTTATATAATTTTTTATAATATCTGATGAACAAAGTGCTTTATTTTCCTTTTGTATTAAATATATTGTATAAGAGTTTTTCCCTTCAAATAGCTTGTTTATATAAAATGTAATGTATCCATTGCTTATAGTATTAAAATTATAAAAGAATTCTTTTCTTAAAGAGGAGTTGATTTTGACAAAGTTAAATACTAAATTTAAGTCGTTTTTTGTCAATTCTTTGCTAAAAAGAGGCTTTACAATGTTAAAGTCAATAGCTTCAATGCCAGATAAAACAAATGGTGTAATCATTGTATCTGTTTTATCTTTGACATATTGAATTAGATCTTTTAGTTCTGATTCAAAATCATTTTTGATAAATGTAGCAATGGTTTTTTTGTTTTCTTGTAAATAGTTGAGCATTTCAGTTTCTTTTTCTATAGCAGATAAACTTTTTATGCTTTCATGATTGAATAGATAATGATATAGATAAGGAAAATATGGTTTTACATTCATTTTATTAGGTCCAATAGTTCAAGTGGGTTGTGTATTATATGTTTTGCTCCGCTTTCTTTTAATTCTTGAACGCTTCTAAATCCCCAGGAGACCCCTATTGGCATAAATCCAGCGTTTAGTGCAGTTAGCATGTCCACATCACTATCTCCAATATATGCAATTTCTTTTTTTTGGACATTTAATTCTAATATCATATCAAGGGCATTCTCAGGATCTGGCTTTGGTGGAAATTTTTTTGAATAACCTCTGATTTCAAAAAAAAATATATTTCCAAAAATATTTTTTACCAAATTTATTAATTCTTCGTGGTTCTTATTGCTTAAAATTCCAATTGGAATGTTAAGTTTATTCATATTTTCTAGAAGGGCTTTTATGTTTTCGTATGGTTGTGTTTGGGATGAAAGATTTTTATTGTATTCTTTTACAAATTCTTTGTAAAGCTTTTCTTGTAAATTAGGGTTATTATATTCAAGAGATAATAGCTTTAGAGTGTCTATTACAAACTTATTAAATCCTCTGCCAACAAGAGCATTGAATTTGCTTAGTTCTATTTGACTGTATCCTAAGTTTAAAAGAGCAGAATTCATTGAGAATGCAATATCCATAATGCTATTTACTAGGGTTCCATCCATATCAAAAATGCAGGCTTTGATTTTCATAGTACTCTCTTTTACAATAGTTTGTTTATTCTTTTATTCTAACATTAATTTGCTCTCTTTATTAAAGTTTTTATATTTTAAGCATTTATTATTTATTAGCAATAAATTATTCATAATAATTTATTGCTAATAAATAATTTATTTTGTTTATTAAAATTTAAAATGCTATTGAAAATATAAATTTTAAGCTTTATTATAATTCATTAGAATAGAATATTGTAAGGTCATTTGTATTTGATATTTATTAGGTTTAATCTTGATGAAAGAAGATGTACTAGTATTAGAAAGTATTACAAAAAAGTATGGTGATTTTGTTGCCAATGATAATGTTTCTATTAAATTCAAGGCGGGTGAAGTTCACGCTATTCTTGGAGAAAATGGTGCTGGAAAGACTACCCTAATGAAAACTATTTATGGGATTCATCAAGTAGATAGTGGTCGAATTATTTTAAAAGGCCAAGAAATAAGCTTTAAGGATTCAAGTGAGGCTATTCGAAATGGAATTGGAATGGTTTTTCAACATTTTATGTTAATTCCGCAATTTACTGCTGTTCAAAACATTATTTTAGGGTATGAAAATTCAAAATTTGGTTTTCTTGACTACAAACAAGCTAGAAGAAAGATAAATTCTCTTTCGGAAAAGTATGGTTTAAAGATAGATTTAGAAAAAAAGGTTGAAGACTTGAGTGTTGGTATGGAGCAGAAAATAGAGATATTGAAAGTTCTTTATCGAAATGCAGATATTATTATTTTTGATGAACCTACGGCAGTGCTTGCTCCAAGTGAAGTTGATGACTTTATGAATATTTTAAAGGTACTCACTCAAGAAGGTCATACTGTAATACTTATTACTCATAAAATAAAAGAAATTAGATCTATTGCAAAGAAATGTACAATTATGCGTCTTGGGAAGGTTGTAAAAACTGTGAATATTGCTGATATTGATGACAAAGATCTTACAAGATTAATGATAGGAAAAGAGGTTGCACTTCGCTCATCTAAAATTAAATTTGAAAATCATTTTAATGTTCTTGAAATAAAGAATTTAAGCGTTAAAGATGAGCGGGGGGTTTTAAAAGTTAAAGACGTTAATCTTGATCTTAGAAATGGAGAAATTCTTGGAATATCAGGTATTGAGGGGAGTGGTCAGGAGGATTTAGTTGATGCAATTTTGGGCTTGAAAAGTATATTTAAGGGCGATATTTTGAAAAAAAATTCTTCGGGCAGTTTAGAATCTTTAAAAGGTTTAACTATTAAACAAAGAATAGATAAAAAAATTGGAAATATTCCTTCAGACAGACAAAGGCACGGTCTTATTTTAGAATTCAATGTTATGCAAAATATTGGACTTAAAAGTTTTGATAATTCTAATTATTTGAAATTAAAAAAAATTCACTCAGAGAGTAATTTTGATTTAAAATTTAATTTTTTCAATTGTATTAAAAGACAATTTTATAAGATTAAAAGACAATTTGTGGGGTTTGATCTTAATATTTTAAAAAAATTGAGTAATCAACTTGTAAGTTATTTTGATATTAGACCAAGAGATATTTTAAACAAAGTAAAGTATTTATCTGGAGGTAATCAGCAAAAAGTTATTGTTGCTCGTGAGATTAGTTTAGAGCCAGATATTCTTTTAGCCATTCAGCCTACAAGGGGTCTTGATGTTGGAGCTGTTGAAAATATTTACAAAAGAATAATAGAGCAAAGAGATGCTGGTAGATCTGTTTTATTGGTTTCTTTTGAGCTTGATGAGCTTGTTAATATTTGCGACAGGATAGTTGTAATGCATGACGGAAGGATAGTAGGTATTTTAGAGGATAATTTTGATATTGGTGTTATTGGTAAAATGATGATAGGTTTAGGCTAAATGAAAATTAGTAAAAATGTATTTAGTAAATTTATGTTGAAGTTTCTAAATTCTTCAGCATTTGTTAGTGTATTTGCTCTTCTTGTTGGGTTTTTAATTGTTGGATTAGTGGTGATGGGGCTTGGTCATTCTCCTTTTAGAATGTATTTTATAATATTAGAAATTATATTTTCTTCTCCTAAACATTTAGGTTATGTTTTAAGTTATGCAGCTCCTTTGATTTTTACAGGGCTTTCTATTGGTGTTTCTTTAAAAGCGGGTCTTTTTAATATTGGGGTTGAAGGTCAGTTTATACTAGGTTCTATTATTGCTTTAATAGCATCAGTTTTGCTTGATTTGCCTCCAATTTTACATGTAATTACTATTTTTATTATCACTTTTTTGGTGTCAGGTAGTTTAGGAATTTTAATTGGATATTTAAAAGCTAAATTCAATATTAGCGAAGTAATTTCAGGAATAATGTTTAATTGGATATTATTCCATTTGAATAATCTAATTTTAGATTTTAGTTTTATTAAAAGAGATAATAGTGATTTTTCAAAACCCATCAAAGAAAGTGCATATATTGATTTTTTAGGCTCTTGGAAGCTTTCACCGGAAGGTCTTGCTTATAGGTCTTCTCATCCTTTTATTAATGAGCTTTTAAAAGCGCCTCTTCATTTTGGAATAATTTTAGGTATAATTTTGGCTATTTTAACATGGTTTTTGCTTAATAAAACTATTATTGGATTTAAAATAAATGCCACAGGAAGTAATATTGAAGCTTCAAGATGTATGGGTATTAATGTAAAGGCTGTGCTGATTTTTTCAATGTTTCTCTCAGCAGCTGTTGCAGGCCTTGCTGGTGCTATTCAACTTATGGGTGTTAATAAAGCTATATTTAAGCTTTCTTATATGGAAGGAATTGGTTTTAATGGGATAGCTGCTTCTCTTATGGGAAACAATTCGCCAATTGGCATAATATTTTCCAGTATTCTTTTTTCTATATTGCTTTATGGAAGCAGCAGGGTTCAAAGTTTAATGGGCCTTCCATCTTCAATTGTGTCTTTGATGATGGGAATAATTGTTCTGGTAATTTCTGCTAGCTATTTTTTAAATAAAATTGTTTTAAAAGGTGTTAAGCGTGTCAAATGTAATAATATTCTTGATTAGTGAAACTCTAATAAATTCCCAAACCTTAATTTTAGCTGGCCTTGGCGGTCTCATAAGCGAGAAAAGTGGAATTATTAATATTGGACTTGAGGGAATAATGACAATAGGAGCATTTTCAGGAGCTGCGGTTGCATATTTTACAAATGATCCGCTGTTTTCAATTTTTGCTGGTGGGTTAGCAGGGCTTGTGCTTGCTATTTTGCATGCTGTTTTTACAATTTTTTTAAAATCAGATCAAATTATAACTGGAATGGCACTTAATTTTTTAGGACCCGCTATTGCTGTTTTTATAAGTACTTTAATTTTTTCTTCTATTTCAACTCCGCCTATAGAAATAAAGTTGCCGATACTTTTTGATGGAGTTTTAAACAAAACATCTTTTATTTTTCAAATTTTTGGTAAAAGATATTCCGTATACATTGCAATCCTAAGTGTAGTTTTATTTCATATTGTTTTCAAATACACTAAAATTGGGCTTAGAATTAATGCTAGCGGTGAAAATCCAGAGGTATTGGAGTCTGTTGGAGTTAGTGTAAATAAAATTAGGTTTTTTTGTGTTCTTTTGAGCGGTTTTTTGGCAGGAGTTTCAGGCGCTGTTCTTACAACGGTGGTTGCATCAAGTTATGTACAAGGGGTTACAGGCGGACAAGGCTTTATTGCCATCGTAATGTTAATTTTTGGAAAATGGACGCCTTTGGGAGTTTTAATGGGCAGTTTTTTGTTTTCATTTGTAAAAACTTTAGCAATTGTTTTGGTTCAATTACCCTTTCTGTCTTTAATAATGCCTCCCAAGATGTTGGTTATTACTCCATATTTAATTATTATTTTAAGTCTTATATTTTTTTCAAAAAGAAATTATGCGCCTAAGTTCTTAGGAATACCCTATAAAAAGCATTAGCAGTTAATAATAGTTTATAATTTGCTTTTCATATTGTGAAAATTCTTTTAATTATTTTAAGAGATTTTGATTTTTTGCTGTAAGCTTTTTTTTGATATCCTTTAGTCTTGAGTTTGTTTGATTAAATAAGTAGGTGATTTGTGAGGTAGTTTGTTATGTTGTTGAAACTTAAATACAGGTTTGTTGGATTTTTATTATTGTTTTTAATTTTTACATTGTTGCTTTTTTCCATGATTTTTGAATTTGTTTTATGCGGTTATTTAGAAGATTACTATAAGCAGCTTACAAGGGCACAAGTAAGAAGGGCAGCTTTTTCTACGCAATCTTTTTTAGATACCTTGTATGTAATAATCAGCGGAGCAGCTTCTAATTTGGCACTTGAAACCATATCAGAATTTGCAATTTCTGAGAATAGAGGAAAAGATTTCTCTGAGTCGGAATTGATAGATTTAAGAAAAAATTCAAAATTTGTTATTGATTCTGTAAAGGTGAGTAAAAAATATCGGCAATACTTATACAATTTTATGTCCAATCTTAAAAATGATACTTTTTTTGAAGAGTTCGCTTTTTTTGACTTTGAAGGAAGAATAATTGTTAGCACAAGACATGAGAATAACATGGATTTCGGTCATTCTGAGGCTAATACCAGTTACTTTAAAAAAGCTGTTGATGATTATAGGCAAAACCAATTAAAATTTATAGGCTGGTATTCAAATCTTTCCGAAGGAATAGCCGCAGAGGTTGCTATTAGGTCTAGACAAAGCGAAAAAAAGGCTTTTGCAATAATTGTGCCTGTATACTCTCCAGAAGATAAACTTGTTTGTGGGTATTTGGCTGGATATTTGCTTAATGATATTTTAGCAGATAGTTTTGATAGATTTAGATTCGGTTTTTATAAAAGAGGTAATTTTATTTATGTGGATCCCAATAATATAGCAGTTAATCCTTTTGAAGAATACAATGAAACCAGTAGGGTTAGTTCTAAATTTTTAAATGTTCTTAAAGATGTTTTTTCTAAGCCACCTCTTTTATCAAATGTTCCTACTGAAGTGTCGGTTTACACTATTGATAGAATATTTTTATCCGAAATGGGAGAAGAGTGTTATTATGCGCTGTTGCCCATAAGTAGTAAGTTGGGAGAAAAGAGTGGAGTGCTTATTGCTCGACTTCCCTATAAAGATATTTATGGAGTAATATCTAGTCTAAGATTTCAGTATATCTTGTATTCTGTCTTAGGTATTGTTGCATTAAGCCTTGTTCTTTTAATGAGAATAGATAGGATTATTAGTTTTCGTCTAAATGCAATTAGAGTTTTAGTTCAAGATATGGTTAAAGGGAATTTAAATAAAGATTATGCTCTTGATGATAATGATAATGTTTTTGACGAGCTTGGAATGTTGAGTCTTCGGGTTGTGAAAATGAAAAAAGCTATTTCTGTAGCGATTGCAAGTGTTTTGAGAAATATTAGTTATGTAAATAAGGCAAGTTTAGAAGTTGCCAGCTCAAGTCAAAATTTAAGTTCTAGTGCGTTACAGCAGGCATCTGCTCTTGAGGAAATGTCAGCTAATGTTGAGCAAATAGCCTCAGGTGTCAATATGAGTGCCAATAATTCTTATGAAACAGAGCAAATAGCTTTAAAGACAAATGAAAATTCTCAGATAGGCGGTAAGGCTGTAGAGGAGTCTGTTGTTGCTATGCAAGATATTGTAGAGAAAGTTAGTGTTATTGAAGAGATAGCTAGAAAGACCAATTTGCTTGCTTTGAATGCGGCCATTGAAGCTGCAAGAGCAGGTGATGAGGGAAAGGGATTTGCTGTTGTGGCTAGTGAGATTAGAAAGTTGGCTGATCTGAGTAAAATTTCAGCTCTTGAGATTGGAGAACTAGTTGAAGATAACTCTAAAGTAGCAACTGAAGCAGGAATGATCTTTAAAGAAATGTTACCTGAAATAGAAGAAACGGCTAATCTTGTTAAGAAGATTTCAGAAGGTAGCTCTAAACAAAGCGATCAGATTGCTCAATTTAAAATGGCCTTAGACCAGGTTGGAGAAGTTGTTCAGTCTTCAGCTTCAAGTAGTGAGCAACTTTCTAGTATGTCCGATAAAATGTTAGAAAAGTCTAAAGAGCTCAGAAAATCTGTATTATTTTTTAAAATTAAAGATTCTACGATTGAAAGTCTGGAAGAAGACGATTATGACTTTAGGCTAATGGATTGTCCTGAAAATTCTTTTAATAAAGATGAAAATCAAAGTTTGAAAAGCAATGAAATTTCTACTTCAAATGGTAGTGGGTATAATAACTATTCTTTAGATATTGAAAGCGAGCCTTCTGTAAGAACTATTAATAAGCGTGTTGATCCTAAAAAGGCTATTGATATTGCTGATAAGGATTTAAATTTTGATGATGATTTTTCAGAGTTTTAGAATTTATTTTTTGTGAAAAGGTGGTTAGTATGAAGCTGAAAGCTAGGATGTTGCTACTTGTTCTTGTTCTTATAGCATTCTTTATATCAATTCTGTTTTTTATTTTTGGAATGTTGATTAATACTAAATTGGTAGATCAACAGTTTGATCTTATGATAAATCTTATTGGAAACATCAAAAATTCTTTTAACCTTTATATTTCTTCAATGGAAGAGAAAGTTAGGGTTAGTTCCATGTATTTCAACTCTGCTGAAAAGTTTAATGAGGCCAGTAAAATTAAATCCAAAAGGTTAAGTTTTATTTCAGATCAATCTGAAATTCTTGTTAAAACCGGTAGTAATATGATGGTTACAAACAAAAAAGGCGACATAGTTTTTACTACGGCCGTTAGGGATAATAGCGATTTTGGCAAGTCTATTGGGGATAGAGAATATTTTACAAAACTTAAAGAGTCTCAAAGCATTGTTTACAATTCCTTTGTCATGTTGGCAGATCCTGGATCTATTGAAGAGTCTTTAGTTAGAGATATCTCCAAGATAAAAAATAAAAAAGGCCAAATTCCTTACATATTAATAGGTATACCATTAAGAGATTTTGAAACAGGTGATATTTTTGGTTATTTTATGTTTTTCTATTCAATGGATTATGTATATAGGTCTTTTAGAGGAATTAATTTTGGAATACTTTCTAGCGGTCGTGCTTTAGCTTATGATACTACGGGTAGATTATTGGTTCACCATACAGTATTGCCAGGGGATGTTTTGACTGATATTAGCGCTTCTTATTCCAATATTATTAAGAAAACAGCTGAAGATTTGTTGCAAAAGAATCAAGAAATTTCAACTGTTTATTATTATGATCCTAATAGCAGTAAAAAATATGTGGGAATTAGTCAAAAGGTGTTATTAAACTTGTCTAATAATAAGTTTATTCTTTTAATTAGAACTTCAGAGGATGATTTTTATTACATGTCGCGAGTTACAACTATAATCTTAGGTATTAGCTTTGCGTTTACATTATTTATTCTTGCTATTGCAACTCTTTATCTTGTGAAAAGATTAAGCGCTTCTTTAAATAAGATACTGAAATATTCTGAGCGACTTGCCTCTGGTAATTTTACTGCTGATTTTAATTTTGGTAAATGGTATACTGTAGAGCTTTATAGCCTGTACGAAGGTCTTGAACAATTGAGAACTAATTTTTCTTCAGTTGCAAAAGGAGTTATTGAAAATCTAGATTATCTTTATGAAAATGCGATTCAAATAGCAAATGCAAGCCAGAATTTGAGTTCTGGTGCTGTTGAACAGGCTTCTACTTTAGAGCAAATGACGGCAAATATTGAGCAAATATCACAAGGTGTTTCTGAGAATACTGAAAATGCAGCTACTACTGAAAAAATTGCTGTTAATACTAATGAAAGGACTAAAGAGGGGCATAAGTCCGTTGTTAAAGCTATTGAGGCAATGACTGTAATTACTGAAAAAATTGGAATTATTGATGAAATAACAAGACAAACCAATTTACTTGCTTTAAATGCCTCAATTGAAGCTGCACGAGTAGGAGAAAAAGGCAAGGGGTTTGAAGTGGTAGCTGCTGAGGTTAGAAAGCTTGCAGATCAAAGCAAAGAATCGGCAAGAGAGATTATTGATATTGCAAACAGAAGTTTAACTGTTGCAAGTCGTGCTGGGGAGAATTTTGAACAAATAGTTCCTGGTATGGAACAAACTGCAAGACTTGTGAAAAATATTTCTAATGAAAGTTATAAGCAAAGCGTTCAAATAGAGCAATTTAAAAATGCAATAGAGCAGGTTAGTCAATTAGTCCAGACCACAGCTTCAAGTAGTGAAGAGCTTTCTGCAATGTCTGAAAAGATGTTAGAGAGTGTAAAAGATTTAAAAGAATCTGTTGATTACTTTAAGATAGAAAAGTAAGTTAGAAGATTTGAAAATCTTCTAACTTTTTGGCATATTATTATTCTATAATTTTGAAAATTTTAGCACCTCCTAGGCATTCTGTATTTTTATAAAAAATTGTAAATTGCCCCGGGGAGATTCCACTATCTTTTTTGTTTAAAGAAATTTCCATTAAATTATTTGTAATAAGTTTTAATTTACATGAGTATTTCTTTTCACCATGTCTTATTTTAATTTTGAAATTTTCAAAAGTTGAAGGTGTATCGTTTATCCAATGTATTTCGTGAACTAAAAATTTGCGTTTTGCTTGTTTTAAATAATTTTCGTTATGGGATATATATATAATGTTGTTTTCTAGGTCTTTTTCTATAACGAACCATGGTCCGTTGCTAAGCCTTATTCCTCTTCTTTGTCCGATTGTAAAAAACCAATATCCGTTATGAATTCCTATTATTTTTCCTGTTTCTTTTTCAATTATGTTCCCTTTTTTCTCGCCAAGATGATATTTGATAAATTCGTTATATTTAATTTTTCCTAAAAAGCAAATACCTTGACTATCTTTTCTATCTTTGTTGGGTAAATTTATATTTTTAGCTATTTGTCTTACTTCGCTTTTAAGCAATGTTCCTAAGGGGAAGCATAGCCGTGACATTTGTTTTTGGGAGAGGTGAGATAAAAAGTAGCTTTGGTCTTTAACTTTATCTTTTGCTTGTTTTAAAAAAAAATTATTTTCTTTTCTTTGTATTTTAGCGTAATGTCCTGTTACAACCAAATCATATTGGCTATTAATTTTTTCAAAAAATGCTCCAAACTTTATCCTTTGATTACAAAAAATATCTGGACTTGGAGTATTACCATTTTTAAGCTCTTCGATGGTATAGTTTACTACTTTGTTATAATATTCTTTTTGAAAGTTTATTATTTCATACGGCACATTAAATTTGTTGCATATAGCTTCAACATAATTTAAATCTTCTTGCCAAGGGCAATTTCCAATATAAGATAGTTCATCTTCAACCCAGATTTTTAAATAGTAGCATTTTATATTTGAATATCCTCTGTTTATAATTCTATAAAGGGCAACAGAGCTGTCAACTCCTCCAGATAAAAGTACGGCTATTTTCATAAACTTCCATTTTTAGGTTTTATTATATAAGATTTTGCTAATTTTTGTAAATTATAATATAATACTTAAGTCTATTAATTCATTGGGGAATATATGAAAATAGGTATTAGTGATATTAGAATTTTTTTACCTTTAAATTATTTAGATTTTTCTGTCCTTTTGGAAAATCCTTTATATTTTTCTAATGAAGTTTTTTTAAAAAAAATCAATAGGGCAATAGACGCAACTTTGCAAAAAGGTTTTAGGTTTACCAGTCCTAATGAGGATAGTGTAACTATGGCAAGTTCGGCTGTTAAGCTTATTTTTGACAACAATAATCTTGATTTAAACAAAATTAGAATGCTTTTGGGTGGAACTGAGACAGGTGTTGACCATTCAAAGGCAATTTCTTCTTATGTTTTTGGAGCTTTAAAGCAATCTGGTATTTGTCTAGGAAATAATTTTTTAACTTTTCAGGTTCAGCATGCATGTGCTGGTGCTGCTATGTCTTTACAGACTGTGGCAAGTGTTTTAAGCCATTCTAATAATTCTGAATATGGCATAGTTTTTTCTTCAGATATTGCTCATTATAGCAATCTTACTACGGCTGAAATTACCCAAGGAGCTGGTGCAACGGCAATTTTGATTGAAAAAAATCCAAAGCTGCTTTCGATCAATTTATCTGAATTTGGAGTTTATACTGATGATGTTGACGATTTTTTTAGGCCTTTTGGAAGTGTTGAAGCTAAAGTGCGAGGTCAATATTCAGTTGAATGTTACAATAATGCAAACGAAAATGCTTTAAGAGATTTTGCTTTTAAAAAGCAACTTAGCATGAAAGATTTATTTACTAATTATAGGTTTGTTTTGCATGTTCCTTTTGCTAAAATGCCAATAGATTCAATGCATTATATTTTAAAAAAATATTATAGTGATGATGAATCTGTTAGAAATGCTTATTTAGAATCAATAGATTTTTATGATGGAGTTGAAGCTGCTATGGAAGTAGGTAATTTGTATACGGGTTCAATTTTTCTATCTTTAGCATTTTATTTAAAAAGAGTATTTTCCAAAAAAGATATTACAGGAGAAAAGATATTGTTTTGTTCTTATGGATCTGGCAATATTATGATTATTTATGAACTTACCATTGAAAAGAGTGCTTTTAATGTTGTTAAATTATGGGATCTTGATGGGCTTATGAAAAATAGAAATAATGCAAATTTTGAAGAATATAAAGATTTTTTTCAAAATAAAATAGTTCCTGGTGAATCCAGAGGATTTTATTTAAAAGAACTAAGGAATGATGGATACCGAGTTTATGGGTATCGAGCCTGATATATTAGAAAATAAAAAAAGGCATATTGAGATTTGTTTAAATAAAAACGATGTTAAAAGTGGCTGCAATTTCTTAAAGCTTATTAAGCTAAAACATAATGCTCTTAGTGATTTGAATTTTTCCGAAATAAACATAAAAGAAGAAATATTTGGATACAATATTAGCATGCCTGTTTTTATTTCTTCCATGACAGGAGGCAGTAAAGAGGGGAATGACTTTAACAAATCTTTAGTTAGAATTGCAAATTATTTAAAAATTCCTATAGGTTTGGGCTCTTTTAAGCTTTTGTTTAAGTATCCCGAGTACATAAGAGACTTTGCTCTTAAAAGGTATGCTCATAATATTCCCTTGTTTGCCAATGTTGGCGCTGTTCAGATTGTTGAGTTTGGTGTTTTTAAAATAACTGAAATGATTAAGAGATTAGAAGTTGATGCAATTATTGTTCATCTTAATGCAGGACAAGAATTGATGAATGTTAATGGAGATAGGAATTTTAAAGGAATAAAAGAATCAATAGCTGAATTGTCTGACTTTTTAAGTGTTCCGGTAATTGTTAAAGAGACAGGTTTTGGAATTTCACCAAAAGACGTTAAGGAATTATTTAGCCTTGGCGTTTCTTATATTGATCTTGCAGGGAGCGGTGGAACCAATTGGATTTTGGTAGAAGGCTTGAAGGGCAATAATCTAAACATTGCATCTTGTTTTTCTGATTGGGGTATTCCTTCGATTTTTACTTTACTTAGTGTTGATGATTCTCTAAAGGCTAATATTTTTGCATCTGGCGGGTATGAGACGGGTATGGATATTGCTAAAGGCATTGCTCTTGGGGCTAGACTTATAGGTGTTGCAGCAGTTGTTCTTAGGGTCTTTTATGATTCAGGAGAAGATGCTGTATTTAGTCTTTTTTCTGATTATGAACATGTTTTAAAAATGTCTATGTTTTTAAGTGGAAGCAAAAGTTTATCAGAATTTAGAAATAATAAGTATTTTTTAAGTAGTTATTTGCTTGATGAACTTGGAGTCTTTAAGCAGTTTTATGGAGCTTAGTAAGAATTTTAGACATAAAAGCGTTTTAGAAAAAAGGCAAGAAATAAAAAGTTTTTTGAAATTATCTTTTAAAGATTTTTTTTATAATAATGCCAATGAAGATTTTCTTTTTAATATGATAGAAAATTATATTGGATATTTATCTTTTCCTATTGGGATTGTAAAAAATTTGAAAATAAATGGCAAATACTATTCTTTGCCAATTGCAACAGAAGAAGCTTCTGTTGTTGCTGCCTTAAATTTTGCAGCAAAGATTCTTGAAAATGCCGATTTGAGGTATTCTTTGGGTGAAGTGTTGGGAATTTCTCAAATTTATATAAAATCGGGAAAAGATTTAAGTAAAATTTTTGTTGATCTTGATGATAAAATTAAAACTTGGGTTGAACCTCTTTTAACCAATATGAATCAAAGGGGAGGTGGATTTAGAAAGCTATCAACTAGGTACATTAAAGAGCTTGGTATTCAAAAATTAAATCTTTATGTGGATACTTGTGATGCTATGGGTGCTAATTTGTTAAACTCAATTGCAGAGCGTGTAGCAGAATCTATTTTTTTGGAATTTGGATATGAGTGTGTTTTAAAAGTTTTAAGCAATGATATTGGTGAATTTACAGCCAAAGCCCGGTTTGTTTTAGATTTTAAGCATTTGATGTCGGGCGGCAAAGATGGTTCTTGGGATTTGGCTAAAAAAATTGAGCTTATTTCTAGGATAGGTTTTTACGAAGAGGAGCGAGCTGTTACTAATAATAAAGGGATTATGAATGGAATTACAGGGGTGTGTCTTGCAACTTTTAACGATACAAGAGCTCTTGAGGCCTCTGTTCATAGATTTGCTTCAAAAAGCGGTAAATATCTTCCCCTTAGTAAATTTTATACGACTGACAATGCTTTAGTTGGGGAAATTGAAATTCCTTTGCAAGTTGGAACTAAAGGCGGGGTTATATCTTTTAGTGAAGCTTCAATTTTAAGTTTTAGAATTATGAATGTAAATAGTAAGAGCGAATTCATTGGCATTCTCTCTTGTGTTGGGCTTGCTAGTAATTTTGCAGCATTAAGGGCTCTTGCATTTAATGGAATTCAAAAAGGTCATATGAGATTACATGCTAATAAAATACTCTACCTTTTAAAAGCAAGATATAATATTTCTGATTTTGAGAAAGACAAATTATTATTGGAAATGGAAAGAATGAATATTTATTCTTTTGATTTTGCTTTTAAAATTTTGAATAAAATAAGGTTAAAGAATGAAAATAAAGTGTAAAGTTCATGCAAGCTTGGCTTTAATTAAATATTGGGGCAAAAGAGATATTTTTTTAAACATTCCAGCGACCTCTAGTCTTGCTGTTAGTGTTGATAAATTTTATTCAATAAGCGAGCTTGAACTTTCAGATCGAGATGAAATAATTTTAAATTCAAAGCCAGTTGTATTAAAAAATAGAGAAAAGGTGTTTTTTGATTATGCAAGAAAAATTCTTAATGAACCGAATGTTAAATTTAAAATTAAAAGTAAAAACAATTTTCCAACAGCAGCAGGCCTTGCAAGTTCAAGCTCGGGCTTTGCTTCTATTGCTGCTTGCATTTTAAAATATTTTAATAAATATTCTTGCAATAGTGCATCTAATCTTGCAAGAGTAGGATCAGCTTCTGCGGCAAGGGCTATTTACGGGGGGTTTACTATTTTAAAAGAGGGCTCAAAAGAATCTTTTCAATTAAGAGATCAATCTTATTTTAATGATTTGCGAATAATATTTGCCATAATTGATACTAATGAAAAAGAATTGTCTTCAAGAGCTGCAATGAATATTTGCAAACAGCATGAATTTTATTATGATGCTTGGATTGCCTCTAGCAAAAAGATTTTTAAAGATGCTTTATATTTTTTTTTAAAAAAAGATTTTATACATTTTGGAGCAAATATTGTAAAAAGTTATCAGAATATGTTTGCTTTAATGTTTGCATCTTCTATTTTTTATTTTAAAAATAGTACAATGGATTTGATTAGGTATGCTGCTGATTTGAGAAATGAGGGAATTTTTGTATTTGAGACAATGGATGCGGGCCCCCAAGTAAAGTTTCTTTGTTTGGAGGAAAATTTAAATGCTATTTTAAAAGGACTTAAGCAAAATTTTACTGGCATTGATTTTATCGTTTCAAAGGTTGGATGTGGCTTAGAATGGATTTGATTAATTTTTCTGTACCCGGAAATTTACTTTTAATGGGAGAGTATACTATTTTAGAGGAAAAGGGATTGGGGTTGGCAATTGCCATCAACAAGAGGGCATTTTTTTCTTTTAAAAAAAGCGATTCTTGGCGCTTTTTTAGCAAAAAGAAAGAGATAGACGATTTTTCTTTAATAGAAAATAGAAACGATTTTGTTTTTAAAATGTTTTCTTACTTGAATCAAAATTATTTTTTAAATCTAGAAAACTTTGCATATGATGTATATATTGATACAAGTAATTTTTTCTTTAATGATGGAACTAAAAAGGGATTTGGATCAAGCGCTGTTGTTGCTATTGGCATAGCGTGTGGGCTTTTTTTAATTTATAATTCTACTAATGTTGTTAATAAGGGTGAAATTTTTAAATATTGTTTGGAAGCTTATAGGCATTCTCAAGGAGGAATAGGCAGTGGATATGATATTGCTACTAGTATTTTTGGGGGTGTTGTTGAGTTTGAAGGTGGTGTTAATCCTAAATGCAGGCAGTTAGATGCTTTAGAGTTTAATGATTTTTATTTGATGCGGGGTTTGCAAACAATTAAAACTACTGAGTCTATTTTTAAGTACAAAAAATATAGAAATTCTATTTTAGATTTTATATTGAAATGCAATTTGGAGATGAAAAAACTTGTTTTAAGCGTTAGTAGTTCTAAATCCACATTGATTTCTAGTTTAAGAAGGGCTAAAGAATTGGGATTTGCAATTGGAGAGGCAATAGGAGTTTCGGCAGCTTTGCCTTCAAATTTTGGTTATCTTTTAGGTCAATGTGATTTTATTAAAGCTTTGGGAGCCGGAAATGAAACTTTTTTAGTTTACAGGCCTAATATTAAAGCTTTTGATTTGTTAAAAATTATTCCAATTGTTTTAGAGCATGAAGGCATTAAGTTTGAAAGTGATAAATGTTAAAAATAAGAAAGCCCGCTAAAATATTGTTCTTGGGCGAGCATAGCGCTGTTTACGGGTTTCCAGTTATTGGAGCCACGGTTCCAATTTATATGGATCTGGTTTATAGTGTGTCTAAAAATTGGAAATATTTAGGAAAACCAAGTTTAAAATTAAATAGTCTTATAAGTTTTATTGTTTCAAATTATAGCAAAGTTAATCCTATTGAGTTTGCTATAATTTCTGAAATTCCTATTGGAGTCGGTCTTGGTTCTTCTGCTAGTCTTAGTTTATGCTTTGCCGAATATATTACAAATCATTTTGAATATAGGGATTGTAATAAAATTTTGTTGGCAAATCAAATTGAAAACATTTTTCATGGCAAATCTTCTGGAATGGATATTAGATTAATTGATCTTGGTGGAACTTTTTATTTAGAGAAGAAAGAAGATGTTTTGCATTCAAAAAAAATAAAAGATTCTGGTTTTTATTTTTTAATAGGAGCAATAAAAAGAGATTCAACAACTAAAGAAATAGTTGTTAATTTGAAAAAACGGCTATTATCCAATGCTGATTTATTTGTTTTTATTGAAAAGCTTGGCCTTGCTGTAAGCAATTCTTATGTGTCTTTTCAGAATAAAGATGTGTATTCTTTAGCCAATGAAATGAATGTTGCACAATATTGTTTAAAGCGTTTAGGGTTGTCTAATGATACTCTTGATTGGTTGATAAGTAATGGGATCAAATTGGGCGCTCTTTCTGGCAAGTTAAGTGGTGCTGGTAAAGGAGGGGCGTTTATTTTTCTTTTTGAAAGTCTAATAAAGGCTAGTTCAGTACAAAAAGAACTAAATAACATGCTTAAAAATTCTAAAATAAACTTAATTTTAAAACTAAAAGTAATTGAGGCTTAGATTATTTTTGGGCCCAGAGAGATTCGAACTCCCGACATCCTGCTTGTAAGGCAGGCGCTCTGACCAACTGAGCTATGAGCCCTTTTACTACTAACAAGTAGTATACTGTATAAGCTTTAATGGTGTCAATTCATATGCTTTCTTTTTCCAAAAAGAACTACAAATATATCTATATTGTCAGTCGTTTTTAATCTATAGCCACCTATTTTGTCGGTATCTGTATTAATAAGAGCTTCTTTGTGACTTGGACTATTAAGCCATGCATCAATTACTCTGTTAAGTTCGATTCCTGATGCCAATATTTCTCTTGTTAAATTAAAGGATTTATCGTATTTATGTATTCTTTGCATTGGGGTTGTGCCAAAAAGGGTATGAGTTAGTGTTCTATTTTCTCCTAGTTTAATGGCATATTCTTTTGCAACTTTTTCAAGAGTTTCATCTATTTCTAGATGGTTTAGTTTTAAACTTTTTCTCAATTCAGCAATTTCTGAATATAGAATTTTCATATCCTTTTTTGTGTCTATTTGGTGTATTGTATTTAAATTGCATGCTTGAGATAAAAACGTTATAAAAATTAAAATCAATTTTTTCATTAAATGTCCTTTTTATTTATTATGGTATTAAAATTATAATTATATCTCATTATGTATTATAATGATTATATAAAGGAGACAGTTATGGAAAAGTATTTAAACTATATAAAAAAGGATGATTTAGGAGAAATACATTTAAAACTACAAGAATTGTTAGCAGGCTTGCATATTTTTTCTTCTAATTTAAGAGGTATTCATTGGAATATAAAAGATACCAATTTCTTTGTTATTCACAAAGAAACTCAAAAACTTTATGAATATATTGAAAAGATTATTGATGTTGTTGCAGAGCGTTCAAGAATGCTTGGATATGATTCTGAATTTAGATATTCTGAGTTTATGAAAAAATCTTTTATCAAGGAGCTTGATATTGAGACAACTTCTAATTTTTTACCTTCAATGCAAAGTATTGTTTGCAGTCTTACTGAGATTTTGAAAAATATTTTTGGAATGAGAAAATTGATTGATACTGCTGGTGATTATGGTACTGCTAATATTATGGATGATATCATGAGTGATCTTGAGAAGCATTTATGGATGCATAAGGCATTGCTTGAAAATTGTGAATGTTTTTGTCACGATGAGAATAAAGGCGAATGTTGTGAGTGTGATACAAAATAGCAATTTTATTAAAAGGTTTGACTTGTACTAATGAGTTTATTTGCATTGAGGCTTTAGTAGTTGTTGGGGATTTATGAGTATTAGAAATATTGGAATTATGGCTCATATTGATGCCGGAAAAACTACTACTACGGAAAGAATTATTTATTATACTGGCAAAAGTCATAAAATGGGGGATGTAGATTCGGGAAACACTATTACTGACTGGATGCCTCAAGAGCAAGAAAGAGGAATTACCATTAGTTCAGCTGCTATTACTTGTCATTGGAAAGATTGCCAAATAAACATTATTGATACCCCCGGGCATGTTGATTTTACAGCAGAAGTTGAAAGATCTCTGAGAGTTCTTGATGGGGGTATTGTTATTTTTAGTGCTGTTGATGGAATTCAAGCTCAAACAGAAACTGTGTGGAAACAGGCAGAAAAATATGAAATCCCACGACTTGCTTATGTTAACAAGATGGATAGAATAGGCGCTGATTTTTTTAAAGTTGTGAGAGATATTGAAAATAAGTTTAAAACTATTCCTTTAGTTTTGCAAATTCCAATTGGAAATGAAAGCAATTTTGAAGGAGTAGTTGATATTATTTTAAACAAAGAGCTTCATTTTTCAATGGAAAATGGAATTCCAAAATTAACTTATAGTCAAATTAGAGAAGAATTTGTTGAAAAAGCGATTCTTTTTAAAAAAAAAATAATAGACATTCTCAGCCAATTTAGTGAAGAAATTACTCAATTGTTTCTTGAAGATAAAGAGATTAGTTTGGATCTTATTAAAAGAGAGATTAGAAGAGGTACTATTTCTAGATTTATTATTCCTGTTTTAATGGGAACTAGTTTAAAAAATATTGGAATAGAACCTTTGATTGATTCGATTGTGGATTACTTGCCAAGTCCTTTTGAAAAAAGTTTTAGTGCTTTTTCTTTAGGCACAAATAAAAAAATTTTAGTTGATCCTAACGAAAATAAAAAATTGTCAGCCCTTGTTTTTAAAGTTCAATATTCAAGTGTAATTGCTTCTCATCTTTATTTTGTTAGAGTTTATTCTGGTGAGATTAGTTCTAATAAAAAAATTATTAATGCTTCAAATGGTAAACGTGAAAAGTTTACAAAAATTTTTAGAGTTTTTTCAAATAAAAATGAACAAATAGATTTTGTAAAAACAGGCGATATTGGTGCTGTTTTGGGATTAAAGTTTTCTGTTACAGGAGATACTCTTGTTGAAGAAAATAATAATGTTTTGCTTGAATCTGTTGTATTTCCAGAGCCGGTTGTTTTAATGTCTGTTGAGCCTGAAAGATCATCAGATGAGTCCAGACTAAAGGAAATTTTTGAAATAATATCTAAAGAAGATCCCACTTTTAGTTATTTCGAGAGTAAAGAAACAGGGCAATTGATTATATCTGGAATGGGTGAATTACATCTTGAGATTGTTTTGACAAGAATTAAAGACGAATTTAATCTTAATATTTATACAGGAAAACCTCAAGTAAGTTACAGAGAAAGTGCTGGTAAAATTGTGAAAGAAGTTTTTGAGTTTAATAATATTTTTGCTGGTAAAAATATTGACCTTAAAATTGGAATTATCATTAAACCTTTGTCAAGGGGTTCGGGAAATAAAATTGATTTTGAATGTGGTGCTGAACCTGTAATTAAGTCTGCAATATTGAGGGGAATTACAGCCGCATTTGTAAGTGGAATTTTTGGATATCCCATTATTGATATTAATGTTAGTATTTTTTCTATTGTTTGTGGGGCCAATAAGGTTAGCGAGAGTGCTTTTGAGTCAATTTCAGGATTTGCTTTTCATAGTATTTTTCAAAAATCAGATCCTATTAAACTTGAGCCAATAATGTTATTAGAAATTAGAACACCCATTGAACATACAGGAGAAATTATTTCTACATTAAATGTTATAGGAGGCGTAATTCATTCAGTTAGTAATATTGGAGAGTATGATTTGATAAAATCAGAGGCGGCGTTTGAGAGACTTTTTGGGTATGCTTCTATTTTAAGAGGTTCTACTAAAGGAAGAGGCAGTTTTACTATGGAATTTTCTTATTTTAAAGAAAAAGTAAGTTAAAGTTATTAGTTTTTTAAGGCAAAATGGCTTTTCTTGTGTTTATTATTTTTAAATCTAATTAATTTTATTGTTGAGTTTTTATGTAAAAATGATTTTATTCCTTTTTTTGTTAAGCTTTAATTTTTTGATATTTTATGAATGTGATATTATGATGTAAAATATTTTTTAGCCTTATAAAGGCATGTTTGTCTTTTAAGAATAGATAGAATATTGTATTGGTTTTTTTGATATGATATTTTATAATATTTTTTTATTTTAAAAATAAAGGAGGTGTATTATGCAGGGTGAAAATATGGTTTCAATTAGAGGCGGAAATAGAAGAAAAATTCTTCTTAGTTTGAAAAATATGCAATATTCAAGAACAGACTTAGCTCGTAAGTTAAACTTGACGAATGCCGCAGTTACTATTTTGACTAATCAAATGATAAAAGAAAATCTTTTGATTGAAGTTGGTTCTAGGGTTTCTGATGTTAAAAAACATGGACGAAAAGAAATACTTCTTGATATTAATAAAGATTATGCGTATTCAATGGGAGTTATTATTTCTAGCAATTATTTTCAAATAGGTATTGCTAATCTTAAATGCGAAGTTTTAATAAGCGAGACTCATTCTTTTGAGCCCCCGGTTAGCGCTTATGATATTTTAGAGAAAATAAAAGATCATATGATAGAAATTATTTGGAAACATAATTTCTCAAGAGATAAGTTTATTGGTTTAGGTTTTAGTATTACAGGGTTAATAAAGGATAAGGAATTAGGCATTGTTAATGATAGTTATGGATCGTGGATTGAAAAGGATGTTCCTGTTAAGAAAATACTTGAGGAATACTTTTCACTTACAGTGTATCTTGAAAGTTATGTTAAAAATTTATCTCTTGCCGAATTTATGGGTATGAATATAGATAATATTATGTTTTTTGACTACACGGATACTGCTGAACTTTCAATTTGGTCAGGTGGCAATGTTTATCCCGGTTTTAATAATAAATCAGGCATGGTTAGCCATATGATAATTGATTATGAAGGAGAAAAAAATTGTCCAACTTGTGGTAATAAGGGTTGTGTCAATATGCTAATATCTAATTTTGCTTTGCAGAGATTGATTTCAAAAGAGTTTATGAATGGCGAGATTCCTGAGCTTTATGAAAAGTATGAGGGCAGATTAAAAAAAGTTACAATATATGACATTTTTTCTCTTTATGAAAAATATGATTTTATAAATAAAATTATGCAAGATACTGTTAAGTATTTGGCAATAATTGTTATTAATATTCAAAGAATGCTTGATTTTAATTATTTAGTACTCTATGGTCAAAGTTTTAAATTAAAAGCTTTTTTTGATTTGTTAAAAGAAGAGATTAAAAAGCTCAATAAAGAGAATATAGTATTAAAGCTTAGTTCATTAGATACTGAAGTTTCTGTTGTTGGACCCGCTTCTAGTGTTATTTTTAATAAATTTTATTTGACAGGAGGAGATATTGATTAATATTGCCTTTTTTTGTATCTTATATTTGACAAGATTATTTTTGAGAATAAGGGTTATTTTTAATGCTTGAAATCTTAGGGTCAAATTTTAGAAATTTTATAAACTATCTTTCTGGAAAATCTATAATAAATGATAAAAACATTGCAGAGGCTATTGAGATTATTAAAAATTCTTTAGTTGATGCTGATGTTAACTTAAGAGTTATAAGGCGTTTTTTAAATTCTATAATTGAGGAATCCAAAGGAGTAAAAGTTTTAAGGGGTATTGATCCTAAATCTCAGTTTATTAAAATTGTCAATGATAATCTTGTTAAATTTTTGGGAGGCAAAAACTATGAGCTTAGTTTGCATCCTGTCAATAAACAATCTTATATTCTTATGTTGGGACTTCAAGGTTCTGGTAAGACCACAACATGTGCCAAACTTTCTTTAAAGCTTAAAAAAGAAAACAGAAAAGTACTTCTTGTGGCTGCTGATACATTTAGAGCGGCGGCCGTAGAGCAGTTAAAAATATTGGGCGATCAAGTAGATGTTCCAGTGTTTTCAATTGAAGGGGAAAAAGATCCTATTAAAATTGTTAAAGCGTCTATGAAGTTTGCCGAGTCTAATTTTTTTGATTCTGTAATAGTTGATACTAGGGGGCGACTTGAGATTGAGTCTTTGTTAGTTGAAGAGATAAAAAAAATCAAGGAGATTTTGCAACCCACAGAAACTATTTTAGTTGTAGACTCTATGATGGGGCAAGTTGCTGTAAATATTGCTAAGGAATTTAATGAGAATGTTGGGCTTACCGGTACAATATTTTCTAAATTTGATTCGGATACTAGGGGGGGGGCTGTATTATCTTTTAAGAGTATTTGCGCAGTTCCTATTAAATTTATTGGCGTTGGAGAGAAAATTGAAGATCTTGACTCTTTTTACCCAGAAAGAATTGCTTCTAGAATTCTTGGGATGGGGGATGTTGTTAGTCTTGTAGAGAGGGTTCAAAGTGTTGTTGACAAAGAAGAGGCTATTAAACTTGAGGAAAAAATTAAAAAAGCCAATTTTAATTTTGAAGATTATCTAATCCAATTTAGGCGCATTAGACAAGTAGGGGGGGTCTCTAATTTTGTAAGTTTTTTACCAGGTGTTTCAAAATCAATGCTGAATAGCAATAATTTAAATGAAGAAAGTTTTAATAAAGAAGAAGCTATTATTCTTTCTATGACCAAAAAAGAAAGAATAAATCCGGTGATTTTGAATAATCCCTCAAGAAAGAAAAGAATAGCCTTGGGAAGTGGAACAACCGTTTTTGATGTTAATAAGCTTATAAAGAAGTTTGGTCAAACAACTTTGATTATGAAAAAAATGAAAAATAAAGATTTTCAAAATAAGATTGCATCCCTTTTGGGAAAATAAGGAGGAATAAATTTGAGCGTTAAGATAAGATTGAAGAGAATGGGAGCTAAAAAAAGGCCTTATTATAGGATTGTAGTTATGAATTCTACGTCTCCTAGAGATGGTAGGGCAATTGAAGAACTTGGTTATTATCATCCTGTTGAAAAGCGAAACCAAATAAAAATTAAGGAAGATAGAATGAAAGATTGGATAAGCAAGGGAGCAATTTTAAGTGATACAGTGAAAATGCTTTTAAATAAAAACAACTTGAATGCGAAAAGTCAGGAGGTTTAGATGAAAGAGTATGGGAATGAGATTGAACTTATAGAGTTTATAGTAAAGTCTCTTGTAGATAAAGAAGATGAGGTAAGGTTAAATGTAATTGAAGGGGAAAAATCAACCATTTTGGAATTGAAGGTTTCTCAAAGCGATGTGGGCAAGATAATCGGAAGACGGGGTCGCATTGCACGGGCTATTAGAACTTTGCTTGGGGCTTGTGCTGCTAAAACCAATAGGCGAGTGCAACTCGAAATTTTAGATTAATTTATGTTTATTAAAGGCGTTATATTATCGTCTTATGGAGTCAATGGGTATGCTAAGGTTAAAAGCATATCCAATAATTTTTGTGATTTTATTGATTTAAAAAATAATAAAGTTCTTTTAAAAAAGATCAATAGTTCTGCTATTGAAGTTAAAATTGTAGATGTTAGTATAAGGGGTAATTCTTTATTTTTGAAGTTTGAAGGGATTAATACCCCAGAGGCAGTTAAGCCGTTGATTGGTTTTGAATTGTGGGTTGATGATTTGCTTGCATCAAGTTTAAAAGAAGGCGAATATTATTTAGGAAAACTGGTTGGCTATGCCATTGTTAATAACAATAGAAAACTGGGAGAAGTTGTAGCTTTCTTTGAGCATTTAAATAGTGTATTTCTTGAGGTCAAATCGGGTATTAAATTTTTCTTTATTCCCTTTTTGAGTATATATATTGGAGATATAAATGCTCAAGAAAAAACAATTGAGCTTAAGGTTTTAGATCTTTTAAAATGAAATTTACAGTTTTGTCTCTTTTCCCAGCAATAATTAAGCCATTTTTTGAAAATTCAATAATGAAGAAAGCTATTAACAAAGGAATAGTAAGTTTTGAGCTTATTGATGTTAGAGATTTTTCAAAAGATAAGCACAAAAGATGTGATGATTTGCCTTATGGAGGCGGTGCTGGAATGGTATTGAAGGCTGAGCCGATTTCTTTTGCTCTTGAGCATGTAGAATCTGCCAAGAAAACAACAATATTCTTAAGTCCTTCTGGGATAAGTTATAGCCAAGAGTTGGCGTATTCCTTGTCAAAAAGAGAAGAAATTGTTATAATTTGTGGAAGATATGAAGGAATTGACCAACGTATTATAGATTTGTATGTTGATTTTGAGATTTCTATTGGAGATTATGTTTTATCTTCAGGGGAGATTGCAGCTCTTGTTTTAATAGATAGTGTATATAGGTTGTTGGATGGAGTAATAAATCCCAATTCTTTATTAGAAGAATCATTTGGTGTAAAAAATGGATTGCTTGAATATCCTCATTATACCAGGCCCTATAATTTTAAGGGGATAAAGGTTCCAGAAGTTCTTGTTTCAGGTCATCATGAAAATATAAAGAATTGGAGGCTTGTTAAGGCTAGAGAAAAAACTAAGAGGAATAGATATGATTTATACCTTAAATATTTAGAGATAATAGGAGAAGATAATGGACTTGATGAGAAAAATTGAAGCTCAGAATAAGAAAAATGAGGCTTTTGTCTTTAACGTGGGAGATACTGTGAGGGTTATTTATAAAATTGTTGAAGGCAGTAATGAAAGGTTACAAAGTTTTGAAGGGATTGTTATTTCTTTCCAAAACAAGGGAATTGGCAAAACATTTTTGATTAGAAAAATTTCTTCAGGAATAGGTGTTGAAAAAATTTTCCCGGTATATTCTCCTATTATAGAAAAGGTTGAAGTTTTAAGAAGAGGAAGGGTTAGAAGGGCAAAGCTTTATTATATGAGGAATAGAATCGGTAAAGCTGCTATGAAGATAAAGGAGCGCCTTAATATTAAAAAAGTTAAGCGTTAGTTTTTTATTATTTTAAATAATTTAGCAAATTAGATTGAGGTTAAAAATTATTTTTGATTGATTTTTTATTTTGTTAATTTTTATTAAAGATTTATTAGGATTTTTACTGTTTAAAAGATAATTTTGGCAAGCTTGGTTTTGTATTTATTATAATAGAGAGCATTAATTAACCGTTCTTATTAAATTTCAATAAGGGTTTAATTGTATTTTTGTCTTTAAAAGGTTGAAGATTTGAAACTTTGATTTTTTGAAATACTTTCAAGCTATGTGGGTAATTTTGTTCTTAAATATTTATTTTTTGTAATTAAGGAGAGTTAATTTTGAAATATACTCAAAGTAAGTTTAAGAGTAGTAATTTTCAAAAACACAATAAACGTTTTTATGGGTTTAAGAATAAAAGATTAAATTTTGAAAGCAAAAGTCAAAATGTTTCCCCGCCAAATAATTTTAATAATAGATCGACTGTTTTGAGCACAGATAAACAAAATCTTTTTAAAGGTAAATTTAGAAAAAAAAGTATAAAATTTAAAACAAGAATAAATTTTGATGTTGCTTGTGCTATTTGTGAAAAAAAAATAAATGATGTTGTTTTTAGCATGTCTTTAAAAGTTGAAAATGAAGATAAACCTGTTCATTTTGATTGTGCTATTAATAAATTAACAGTTGAAAATAATCTTTCAAGTAATGAAAAATTGGTTTATAAAGGTGCTGGTAAATTTTTTATTGTTGATACATCTTCTAGAGGAGAATATTTATGTTTCAGAATTATTAAAGAAATTGAATTTGAAAATTTGGAAGAACAACCGATATGGCGTAAAAAAATTTTTAAAGATATTAATAGAGGGTTTAGGCTTTCTTGATATGAAGGTGGCGGTTTTCCCAGGATCTTTTGATCCAATTACTTGGGGCCATATTGATTTAATTAAAAGATCGTTGGCTATTTTTGACAAAGTTGTTGTTTTGGTAGCTAAAAATAAATCAAAAAAATATTTACTAAGTGATATTGAGAGATTTAGTCTTACAAGAGATGTTATTTCATCTTTAAATTTTTCAAATGTACTTGTAGATAGGTATAGTGGGTTTATTGTTGATTATGCATTAATTAATTCTATTAAATTTATTGTTAGGGGAATTAGGGCTTTTAATGATTTTGATATAGAGTTTGAAAGATATCTTGTTAATAATAAGTTAAATTTTAAAATTGATACTATATTTTTACCAAGTAGTGCAGAACATTTATATGTAAGATCGGATTTTGTAAAGGAATTAATGAGCAAAAAGGATGTTGATCTTTCTAATTTTGTTCCAGAATTGGTGTTCAATAGATTGAAATCTAAGTTTATTGACAAATGACTTAGTTAATATATATATTATTAAGATAATTTAATGTAGTTTAAAAGTAGTTAGGAGAAAGTAATGGCTGTTCCAAAATTTAAGCCTTCAAAATCTAGGAGTAGAACAAGGCGTAGTATAAATATGAGAAAAAAAATTCCACAATTTCAAGAATGTTCTAATTGTGGTAATCTTGGGGTGAGACATAGAATTTGTTTAAAATGTGGGTATTATAGGAATAACCAATATCTGGAAATAGGTTTGTAGCTTGTAGTAAGGAAGGTGTATTCATGGATAATTATGAAATTTTTAGCAAGGTTAGGTCTATTATATCCGAGCAACTTGATAAAAAAGAAGATGAAATTACTTTAGACTCTAGATTTGTTGAGGATCTTAATGCAGATAGTTTAGATATTTATGAACTTTTGTATTTGCTTGAAGAGGCCTTTGATGATAAGATTCCAGAGAACGAAGCCAATGAATTTGAAACGGTAGGCGATGTTGTTGATTTTATTAAAAAGAGAAAAGGTTGATGAAAAAAAATTCTTCCGATTTTTGTTTGGGTAGTGAAAGAAAAGCCCAATTGAGTGAATTTTTGGAAAATTTAAGTATTAATTTTGTTAATTTCGATTTGTTAAATACAGCATTAAGCCATTCGTCGTATTCTAATGAGTTGGATCAAAAATCTAGCAATAATGAGAGATTGGAGTTTTTGGGAGATTCTGTGCTTAATTTGATTATTACAGATCATCTTTATAAAACTTATCCAAATAAAAGTGAAGGAGAGCTTAGTAAAGCCAGATCCTATATTGTTAGTGAAGATTCTCTATCTAATATTGCTAGAGAAATTAATCTTGGTTATTATATTTTGCTGGGGAGAGGAGAGGAGAGTAATGATGGTCGAAACAAAAAAGGTATTCTTGCAGATGCTATTGAAGCTTTTGTAGGTGCCATTTATCTTGATAGTGGGTTTTCAAGAGCAACAGAATTTGTGGTTGGACTTTTTGATATGTATATAAGATTGATGTTTAATAGGGGTGATTTTAAAGATTATAAGAGTTTGTTGCAAGAATATGTTCAAAAGAAATATAAAATTTCACCAAGTTATAAGCTAGATAAGGAAATAGGTCCAGACCATGATAAGGTTTTTTGCGTTGAACTTTATGTTGGGGAAAATTTTATATCAAACGGAAAGGGCAAATCTAAAAAAGAAGCCGAAATGAGAGCGGCTGAAGTAGCTTTAAAAGCTATGGAAAACATCAACCTTTAAGGTTTTAATTTTTTTTATAAGATAATTTTTAGTATTAAGCTTGGGGTTTTCAATTACACAGTTTAGCAGCATATTTAAAATTTTACCTATATTTTTATTTTCTATTTGTATTATATTTTGAATGTCTTTTCCGTTTATTTTTAAATCTTTTAAAGAGAGAGGATTTTTTAACAATTTTTTTCTTTTTATATTTTTTATTATAAATAAATATTTTTTATTTTTTCCTTTTAGTGCTTTGTATATATCAATTATTTCTTTATAATGTTCTCTTGTGCTCTTGCTAAGCAAATATCTAATGTCACTTAATTTTTTGACATTAAAAATATTGTTATTATCGATTATGCTTCTATAAAATAAAATTAACTTAATTTCTTTATTTGAGAATTTAATTAAAGTTAATTTTTCTTTTAGTTCTTTTATGGGTTTTTTAATTGTCAATATTGTGATTGCCTTTAGATAAAATTTGTCTTTATCAAGTAGTTCAATTTTTTTGATTACTTTTGTTTTTATTTCTAGATTAAAAAAATTCTTAAAAAAGTCAACTTTTTTAAGATAATAAATTCCTTTTTGTATATTTGCGCCTTCTAGCAATTTGTGAAATTCATTTTTTATTCTTTCTTTTGAAATCATTAAAATATTTTCTTTTTTATATTTCATTGAAATTAAAGTATTTTTTTCAATATTAAAATTAAGCGTGGATGAAAATCTTGCTGCTCTAAGTATTCTAAGGGCGTCTTCTTCAAGTTTTTTATTTGGATTTCCTATGCATCTTATTATTTTTTTATTAAGGTCTTTTTTCCCATTATAGTAGTCTATTATGTTGAAGTTGAAAATATCCATTGCAATTGCATTAATTGTAAAATCTCTTCTTTCAAGATCTTTAATTAAATTTTTAGTGTATTCTACTTGTTTGGGTGCTCTGTTGTTTTCATATTCTTTTTCTATTCTGTATGTGGTGATTTCAAAGATTTTTTTATTAAAAATAATACCAATTGTGCCATGTTTTATTCCTGTTTTAATGTTATTTGGAAACAATGTTATTATTTCTTCAGGAGTTGCATTTGTTGCAAAATCAAAATCGTAAGGTTGTTTATTAAGTAGCAAGTCTCTTAAAGCGCCTCCAACTAAATAAAATTCGTAGTTATTTTTTTTAAATATTTTACCAATTTTAATTATATTTGGATTGTTTTTGCCTAAGTTCATATAAAATTATATTATAGTGTAAATAATTTTTTTCTAAAATTGATTTACAATTTTAATTTATTTGAAGTATGTTGTAAGTAATACTTTATTTTTTAAATGGTTTTATTGAGGTTTTATGAGTGGTAATAACAATAGTGTATATAACTCTATAGGTCAACTTTCAAAAGAGACTAAAAATAGGTTGATGAATGATATAAGAAAAAGCTTAGGTTTGAATTCTTCTGATTTTGTTTTGCCCAATAGTAGTAGTGAGCCCTATGTTGATTATCAGCTTGAAAAATTTCTTTCAGGGCGTTTAATGGAAGAATCATTTCTTATTAGAATGTGGTTAACTATTGTAAATTTTTTTCAAAAAGATAAAAGTAAGGAAGATATATATAAAGCTTATGTCATAAAAAACCTGGAAAATCAAATTAATGAAATGTGTAAAAATCCAGTAATAGATTTTAAGAGAGAATGTTTGCATATTGGTTTTGTAGAGATGTTTTTTAGTGTTTACCGGTATTCAATGGAATTGAAAGAATTTTTTAAGAAATTAGAAAAAGGTGGCATTATTGTTGAGCAAACTATTTTAGAAATTATTCAAAGTAAAGTTCTTAATTTTAAGAGCAATTTGGAAGATTTTTTAGATGAAGGTGAATATGAACTTTTTTTAAAAAAAGAAAAAACTCAAAACGATTTAGAAGAATCTCTTAAGGTTAAGATAAATGATTATATCAATTCTATTCCATCTACTACTTACAGAATTGTTTCTGACATGTTTGAGTTTTATTATGTTTTTAATAGTTTGGCGTTTTTTCCTTACAAATCTTTTTTTTCATTTTTCAATGTAGATCTTTTAGATAATACTGAAAATATTAGCATTGTTGACCTTGATATTGGATTTGGAGCTAGCTTTTCAAGTGTTAGTAAGTATTTAAATTCTTTTTTTGACATTTTGTATACATTAAAAGATATTGAGATAGATGAGGATATTGTTAAAAGCATTATATCAAATTATTTTTCAATATCTGATGATATTAGTAATTCAGAGATAATTTCAAGAGAAGATCACATATCTCGAGTAGAATATGTATTGAAAAATGTATTATCGATTGTATCTAAGATTGTTAACTTGTCAAGAACTTTACCTTATTTGGATATTTTTAGAGTATATTGCAAAAATCCTGTTGCATCTCTTAAGAAATATGTACCCTTTTTTGATGTAAAAAATTTTTATGAGAATATTTTATTTTTAAATGTTATGGGTCAGGCTATTAAAAAACGTGATAGCTCTTTAAAAGTTCTTGTGATCAAAGAAATAAAAAGTCTTGTTAGAGATCCTAGTGTAATTTTAAATTTAAAAGGTGGGATTTTTAATGAATTAAATCTTGGTCGTTATAGTTTTAAAAAGTTATATTTTCTTAATGATTTTTTTAAAAACATATATGATGTTAGAATGATGGAAGTTTTAAGAACTATAAATAATGTCGTATTAATTAATAATCATGATTTGAGAAATATATATGTTGACATTGAAAATAATATTACTGCTTTAAAAAAAGAAATTTATAATATTTACTTTGAGATTGATTATAAAAATGAAGAGTTTGAAAGGTATAAAAGAGATGGTAAAATTGATGACTCTTATAAGGAAAGGATTTTGAAGTGGTGCTTAAATGAATCGGTTTCTATTGATAAAGTTTCAAACAGATTTGTAGATTATTTTATTGAACTTAAAAAGAGATGTTTGTCTTTATTGGAAAATCATAATGTTTTTATTCGAAAATCTTTAACAGTTTCTTACAAATCGATAGTAACCGAAAATAAAGCAATTACATTAGTTGATGTTATTGGCAATCTTTTGGAAATTATAAATCAGGCGCTTTTTATAATAAAAAATTTATAAATTTCATGAAAACTTTTAAAGTAAAAAATCTAAGACGTTTTTCAGATTTTATTAGAATTTTGGTTATTGTATTTTTTTTAAATTCTTTGTTAAGTTTATTTGTGTTTTTGGCTGGTTCTTACAATATTTTTGTGTATAATTTTCAGAAATTTTATCTTGATTTTACTATTATTTTAAGTTCTATTTCTTTTGGACTTGAATTTACTAGGCTAATATTTTTTTATTTTTTGAAAAATAAAAAAATTAATTATTATTTAATTTTAATTTTTAGTTTTACAATTTTTTTTTGTGCTCTTGTTTTTAAAATTTTTCTTTCTGGTAATAAATAATTAATAGGAAAATTATATTAATTATTTATTAATATTCTATTGACTAATGAATTTTATTTTTATAAACTAACTATTAGTTTTTGTTTGCCGACTTAGCTCAGCTGGCCAGAGCAGCGGTCTTGTAAACCGCAGGTCGTCGGTTCGATTCCGACAGTCGGCTTTATGGGGCGGTACCGAAGTGGTTAACCGGGGCAGACTGTAAATCTGTTGGCTTTGCCTACGTGGGTTCGAATCCCACCCTCCCCAATTTAGTAGAATTGTAAGCAATTGCCTTTTTTAATTTTTGATTGTGATCTATAAATGCGTTATGTCGTTTCATTTTGGTGCTTATATTTTTGTCTATTTAGAAAAGTTATTATTGGTTATAAGATATGATGTTAGCTATCAATTAAAGATTTTTAATTGATAGCTAAAGTGCAATTAGCAAAGACTTTTGTTTAGCTAGGAGATTATTGTGCTTATTAAAATTGGGAAAGTGTTTATCCTTTTCTTTTTTTTGGGATCTATTTTGTCGATTTTTATATATTTTTTAAATTTATCTTCTTTAACAAATGGCTTAGTTTATGAATTTAATGTTGAAAAAGGTTGGGGAGTTAGGAAAATAGCTAAAGAATTGAAAAAGCAAAAATTAATTAAATCCGAGCTGCTTCTTGTTTTTATTTCATATATTTTAGGTAGTGATAAACAATTTAAAGAGGGAAGGTATTTGATCAATAGCGATCTTTCTACATTTGAAATATATAAAGAATTTTTAAAGGGATCTTCTAATGTAAATGTTGATGTTACAATACCTGAAGGTTATACTAGCAGAAGAATTGCTTTAAAGCTAAAAGAATTTTCCGTTATTGATGATGTTCAAGATTTTATTTTTTTAATCAACGAAAAATCATTTATTTATGAGTTTGGGTTTGATTACGACTCTCTTGAAGGATTTTTATTTCCAGATACTTATAAATTTTATAAGGGCATAGAAATAAAGAATGTAGTTCGCATGTTTGTTGATAATTTTTTAAGTAAACTTAAATCCATAGGTGTTGTTCTTGGCGATTATTCGAGCAAAGAGCTTTACAATAGAGTAATAATAGCATCTATTGTTGAACGTGAGTATAGGGTTAAAAGTGAAGCCCCAATAATGTCTTCAGTTTTTTATAATAGAATAAAATCTGGTATGGCATTACAATCCTGTGCTACTATTGAATATGTTATTACAGAGGAGCTAGGACGAAGTCATCCCAAGAGGATTTATTTTTCAGATTTAGAGATAAATTCTCCTTATAACACATATGTTAATAAAGGATATCCTCCTACTCCAATTTCAAATGCTGGTATTATTTCGCTGCAGGCAGCTTTTTTCCCGAAAAATACGCAATATTTATTTTTTGTTGTAAAAGACTCCAAGTTGGGCACACATCAATTTTCATCAGAATATTCTTCACACCTTTTAGGGGCAAAAGATTATATTAGAAATTTTATTACCAAGGATTAAGAAGTATGAACTATTTACAAACCGCAGCCTTAAATAAAAGCAAGTTTGATATTGTAGCTATTGTGGAGCAGTATATTAAGCTTATTAAATCGGGATCTACTTATAAAGGTCTTTGCCCTTTTCATGCTGAGAGAACTCCCTCTTTTTTTGTAAATCCTTTGCAAGGATATTTTTATTGTTTTGGATGCAAAAAGGGTGGAGATGTTATTGGATTTTTAATGGATATGGAAAAAATCAATTATAGTGATGCTCTTAAGATTTTATGTGAAAAATCCGGTATTCATTATGATGATTTAAAAATAAATCGAGAAAGTGAAAATAAAAATGAAAATAGAGACATAATTTCAAAAATTTATTCTTTAAATTCTAGATTAATCAATACCATTAAATTTTTTTTGAATAAAAACAAAAAAGCTTTAGATTATGTTTTAAAAAGTAGAGCAATATCTAAGGAAATCGTTGATTTATTTGAACTTGGTTATTTGCCATTTAACGTTAAAAATGGCTTGGAGCTACATGATTTTTTAGTTTCAAAAGGATACTCTTTTGAAATACTTAGAAAAAGTGGTTTGTTTTCGAAAACGAATCCCAAAGCCTCTATTTTATCTCAAAGATTAATTTTTCCAATTAAAGACTTTAAAGGAAATGTTGTTGGTTTTGGAGGTCGAGATTTAGATGGGAAAGGTTCCAAGTATATTAATTTAAGCGAAACTGAAGTTTTTAAAAAAAAGGAGCTTCTTTACGGATTTTATGAAGGTTTTGAGGAGATTAAATTTACAAAATCAGTTATATTGGTAGAGGGATATATAGATGTTCTTGCTTTTTTTACATCTGGGATTAAGAGAGCGGTATCTACTCTTGGCACTGCTTTTTCAAAAGAACACCTGGCTTTGATTCAAAGATATGCTGATGAAATAATATTATCTTTTGACGGGGATGATGCTGGACTTTCTGCAACTTTAAAAGCTTATCAAATTTGTTTGCCATTTAATATTAATGTTAGTGTTCTTAGAATGGATTTAGGCCTTGATCCTGCGGATGTTCTTAAAAGTGAAGGTGTAGATTATTTGCAAAAAATTTTAAATAATAGATGTGATGCTTTTGAATATCTTTTGGATGTTTATTCTAATAAATATGATTTAAATAAAACTGTAGATTTAAATGCTATGATTAATTTATTTTTAAATTTGATAAGTTTATCAAAAGTAGATACTCAGAAAAAAGTTTTTTTAGACAAGCTAAGCAATAAACTTGGCATTGGTGTAACAACTTTATTGAAAGATTATTATAGAATAAAAGAAAGATTCGTAGTTGACAATAATAAAAGAAATTTGTATGCTCATAATGATGATTCTTATGAGAGGTATTTAATAGTAGCGTTGTTGAAAAATTTTAGTTATTTTAGTGTGGTAAGGCGTAATATTATTGATAGTGATTTAATTAATATCGATGCCAGAAAGGTTTTTATGTGCTTTGAAGATTTATTTGAAAATAATAAAGATTTTTCATTAATGGATTTAAAAAAAAAGTTAAAGGATGCCTATAAAATTAGTGAATTTTTTTTTGAAGAAATTTTAAATTCTGAATTTGAAGTAGATGATGAGATGCTCATTCATATTTTACTTGCAATCAAGAAAAGAAAATTGGATTTTCGTGTTTTGCTTTGCAAAAAAAGATGTGATGGAAACTCTTTGGTAAATGCTAAAATTCAAATAAATGAGTTAATGTTTTTAAATATGCAGAGAAAAAATTTAAAAATCTACATAGATGGTGTTCCAGGGAGTTAGGTTTTGTCGGATTTGGAAAAGAAATATTCGAAGCTGATAGAGGGTATTATTACTCATTTGGGAGATAGGAAATCTCTTGGTTTTAGTGAATTATCAAATTTACTTCCCGATGATATCTTAGAGCCAGAGATTCTTGATAGTATTTGCTCGGCACTTGAGGATAGAGGAATAAGGTTAGTTAATAAAATTTCGGAATTAGATCTGGTTGTCAGCGAGGATGGAAATGATGAAGAGGAAGAGGTTGAAATTGAGTCTGATAGAAATTTTATGATTTTAGATGATGGTTTTCAAAGTGATGAGGAAAATATTGATATTGATGTTAAACTGGATGATTGTGATGAAGAAGATATTTCTGTTAAGGATGATTTAGTTTCAGGGTATATTAAAGGCAATGTTTTAAAAGATAGTCATTCAGAAGATCCAATCAAGCTTTATTTAAAGGAAATAGGAAAAGAGTTTTTATTGACGGGAAATCAGGAAGTTGAACTTGCAAAGCAAATGGATTCTGGAGAAAGCATAATTGAGAATATTCTTAAGAATGAGGGACTTGTTATAGAAAATTATTATAATCTTGTAAATACTATTTACTCAAGAATGGAAAGGGAGGAGTTTTTTAAAAGAGAAAAAGATAAGGATAAAGAGAGTAGTCCGGATTTTTATAATAAAAAAAAAAGAATTGCCTCTTTTTATAAAATTCCTTTAAAGCCAATTCAAGATCGTTTAATAAGTTATGTAGATAATAAGCATAGGGTGTATAATCTTGGAGGGGATATTTTTGAAAAGAATTTAAAAAAGGAAAGATTAGTCCTAAAAGAGCTTTTAAGAGATATTCCCTTGTATCAAGAGGAACTAAGAATTTTTTCAGATGATTATATTGATTCTGCTAACAAAATAAAAGATTTACAAAGACAGCAAAGAATAATTCTAAGCAGGCTAAAAATTGAAAAAATAAGAGATTTAAGGGTGCTTGGAAGAGATTTGACTATTGCTGAAAAGAAAATAGAGATAGAAAAATCTCTCAAACTTAAAGAAGATGTTATTAAAGAGCAGATTACAGAGGCTCAGCTTGCTCAAAAAGAACTTGAGAGAATTGAGATGTATTATGAATATCCAACTGATAAAATAATAAGCATGTCAGAAGAGATTGCCAAAGGAAAGCAAATGATGCAGCATGCTAAAGATCAGTTGATTAAGGCTAATTTAAGGCTTGTTGTTAGCATTGCTAAAAAATATGCAAATAGAGGTCTACATTTTTTTGATCTTGTTCAAGAAGGCAATATTGGATTGATTAAAGCTGTTGAAAAGTTCGAATATAAGAGAGGTTTTAAGTTTTCAACTTATGCTACCTGGTGGATTAGGCAAGCTATAACAAGATCTATTTCGGATCAGGCTCGCACAATTAGAGTTCCTGTGCATATGATTGAACAAATAAATAGGCTTAATAGAGAGACTAGATATTTAATTCAAGTTTTAGGCAAAGATCCGACAGACGAAGAGCTTTCAGACAGACTTGGGTGGGAGCTTAAAAAGGTCAAAACTGTAAAGAGTGTTTCAAGAGAGCCTGTTTCTCTTGAAACACCAATTGGAGAAGAGGAGGATTCTGTTCTTAGCGATTTTATTGAGGATAAGGCAATCAAAAATCCTGCAAATCACACATCCTTTGTAGTTTTGCAAGATCAAATAAGAGCAATTCTTGGAACTCTTCCTGAAAGAGAACAAGAAGTTGTAAAAATGAGATTTGGACTTGAAGATGGCTATTCTTTAACTCTTGAAGAGGTTGGACTTCATTTTAATGTTACAAGAGAAAGAATTAGGCAAATTGAATCTAAAGCATTAAGGCGGCTTAAAAACCCCAAAAAAACTCAAAAATTAAAAGATTATCTTGAAGATTTAAATTGAATGGAGGATTGATGGAAAGTAATATTGATACGTTAAAAAAACTTGAAGTTATATATAAGTCTAAGTTTGAGCTTGAAGAAAGGCGAAAAAGTATTCCTAAGTATTTGGAGGCGAAAAAAAATCGAATTGAAGAGTTGTCGAAAGTTCTTGTTGATTTGCAACAAAAGTTTAAGGAGTATCAAAAAGAAGACTCTGCTTTAAAGTTAGATATTCAAGATATTAATTCAAGAAAGAACAAGGCCGAAGAAAAAATTGATAGCATTAAGACGCAAAGAGAATATGAAGCTCTTGAAAAAGAACTTCAGGTTATTATTGACGATGAAGTTACAATTAGAAAAAAAATGACACATGTTAATGGACTTAAAACTAAAATAGAAAAGGAAATATTAGATGTCAACGAGAAGCACAGCAAAGAAGAAGAATGCTTTAGGGCTGAAAGCAGTAGTTTTGAGCTGGAGCTTTTAGAAATTGAAAAAAAACTTTTAGAAATAGAGAGTGAAGAGTTGGGTTGTGCTTCTAAGATGAATGAAGATTTTTTATTTAAATTTCAAAGAATAATAAGAAATAAATCAAATGGAGTTGTGCCTTTGGTTAATAATGTTTGCAAAGGTTGTCATATGATACTTCCTATTGAATTTGCAAATAAAGTAAGGCGTGAACCCAACGATGTTAAATTTTGTCCTTATTGTAGTAGAATACTTTATTATCAGGATAAAGTTCGAATAAGTGATGAAATAATTCCTGGTAGTTTAGCAGATCTTGTGGAATAAAATTTATTAATTTGATACTTTTTATTTAAGCTGGCAGTCAGCTATCGCTTAGTTTTATGATAATTAAAGCTTAAGAGGAAAGTCCGAGCTCCAATAAGAACGTAATGCTAGGTAATGCCTAGGGGTTTTAAACCTAAGAAAGTGTCGCAGAAAATTACCGCCTTAAAAAGGTAAGGGTGAAAAGGTGAGGTAAGAGCTCACCGCTTATTTAGCAATAAATACAGGCAAGATAAACCTCATTAGGAGCAAGATCAAGTATGTAAGCGCTCTTTGTTCTTGAGGACATGCTTACGGGTAGATCGCACGATTTTTTTAGTGATAAAAAAACAAGAGAGATGATGGCATAGTACAGAACTCGGCTTATGGGTGTCAGCTTAATTTTATTAGTCTAAAAGAGAGTTTTAAATGGAAGTAAGATATTTAAGATATATTTTTTATGCATTTATGATTTTTATTTTCATTTTTTTAATTTATTACATTTTATCATATTTTAAATCTTTTTCTAGTTCTTATTTAAAAGCAGGGCCAACAGAAGTTGATTTACTTTTACTTTGGGATAAAAAAGAATATAAAGAAATAATAGATTATGCTGAGAATGATATTAAAAATCATAAATTTGATTTTAATTTAAATTTACTTTTGGGATTTTCATATTTTTATTATTCTTTAATAGTAAATGAAGGATATTTAAAAGGAGAATTTTTAGATAAATCCATAGAAAGATTAAGGTTTTTAATTTCTATAAGTGATGGAGTTTCCATAAGCCCTTTGTATTATATATTGGGAAAGGCATATTCTCATAAAGGAGAGTTTTATAGTGAGCTTGCTGTAAAATTTTTAAAAAAAGCCTTAAGTGCTGATAATTTTGGTTTCGTGAATATTAAAGAAGATATTTTTGAATATTTGGGATATTCGTATCAGCTTTTAAGAGATTACAAGTCTAGTTTGAAGTTTTTTGAAAAAGCTTTTAATGAAAATAAATCTGATTTAGTGCTTTGGAGTTTGGCTTATGTTAATTATAAGTTGAATGATACAAACAAAAGCGTTGAGTATATAAAAAAGATAATAGAAGAAGAGAAAAAGAAATTGTCAAAGGGTGAGAAAACGGATGAAAATTTAATTCAAAAGGTATATTTGCTTTATGGAGACATTTTATTAGATAAAGGTGATTATGACAATGCTTTTAATTACTATAATAAAGTTCTAGAAATTAATAGTTCAAATTCTAGCGTTTATGTTAAAATAGGAGATGTATATAGAAAGAAAGATAAAGATTATCCTAAAGCTAGAAAATACTGGAGAGAAGCTCTCAATCTTAATCCTTATTTAGAAGCAGCAAGAGAGAGGCTTGGAATTACTTTGGAAGACTTTTAGGGAGGTTGATTTGAATTTGTTTAAGTCTTTTTTGATAGATATTGGCATTGATCTTGGAACATGTAATACGTTGGTTTATATTAAAGATTATGGTGTGGTTATGAGTGAGCCCTCTGTTGTTGCAATAGATGTTACCAAAGGTAATAAAGTTGTTGCGGTTGGTAGAAATGCTAAAAAAATGCTGTGGAAGACTCCAGAAAATATTAAAGCTGTTAGACCACTTAGAGATGGAGTTATTGCTGACATTGAGAATACAGAGAAGATGATAAAGTATTTTATTAATCAAATTTTTTCTCGTAAAAAATTATTTTTTAAGCCAAGAATGGTAATAGGTGTTCCCACTTGTATTACAGAGGTTGAGCGAAGAGCTGTAAAAGAGAGCGCAATGAATGCTGGTGCAAGAGAAGTTAAAGTAATAGAAGAGTCTCTTGCAGCTGCTATTGGATCTGATATTCCTATTTTTGAACCTACAGGTCACATGGTTTGTGATATTGGAGGTGGAACTACAGAGATATCTGTTATTTCTCTTGGCGGTATGGTTGTAAGTAGGGCAATTAGGACTGGTGGTGATGAATTTGATGAAAGCATAATAAAATATATGAGAAATTCTCATAATATTATCATAGGTCAACAGACAGCAGAAAAATTGAAAATTAAGATAGGAAATGTGTATCCTGATATTCAAAATTTAAGGGTAGAAAAAATAGATATTAAGGGTACAGATGCTGTAACTGGTCTTCCTAGAAAGCAACTTGTTGATTCTATGGAGGTAAGAGAGTCTTTACAAGAACCTATAAATGTTGTTGTAGATGAAGTTAAGCGCACTCTTGGTGCAACACCTCCAGAGCTTGCTACAGATATTGTTGAGCGCGGCATCATTTTGACAGGAGGAGGGGCTCTTCTTAAGGGTTTAAATAGACTTCTTTCGAAAGAGACCGGAGTTCCTGTTTATGTTGCAGACAATCCGCTTCTCTCCGTAGCTGTTGGTGCCGGGCTATTTTATGATTATGCTAATAGAATAGATATTAGTAAGAATATTTACAGTTTTATCAATGAATAAGTTATGAATTTTCTTGTCAAATTCAAGAATTTTATCAAAGTGCTTTTAGTATTGATAGTTTCTCTTGTTTTTATGATTTATGATTCAAGCAGTATTCAAAAGAGGAAATCTGATAATTTTTTGTTTTTTACTCTTAATTCTTATATTCAAAGCAGAATGCATGGGGTTTTTAGTTTTATTTCCAATGTTTTTAAAACTGTAAGTGAATACAAAAATTACAAGGACAAGATAGAATTTTATAAAAAAAGAATACAACAGCTTGAAATAGTAACTCAGAATATACAGTCACTAAGGCAAGAGAATGCTCGTCTTAAAGAGCAATTAAATTTTTATTCGTCAAGCTCTAGCGATTTTATTTCAGCGGAGATTATATATTTAAACTATTCAAACATATCTACTTTAATGGCTATTAATAAAGGATTCAATGATGGGATAGAAAAGGATATGATAGCAGTTGCATATCAGGATGGATTTAGTGGTCTTGTAGGCAAAGTTGTAAAGGTTTATTCTAATACTGCTAAGATTTTGCCTTTGACTAATTATGAAAATTTTGTATCGGCAAGAATTCAAAGTAGTAGGTTTATAGGTCTTATAGAGGGCAATGGTTATGGTAAAAAGCTCGAAATGAATTATGTTAATAGGCTTGCTGAAAAAGATTTAAAAATAGGCGATTCTATTGTTACTGCTGGGTTTAGTGAATATCCGGTTGGTATTTATATTGGAAAGATTACAAATTTTCATATTCTTGATTACAATTCTCTTTTAAAAATAGAAGTAGAGCCAGCTATAGTTTTAGATAAGCTTGAGTATGTTTTTCTTGTTAAAAACAACAAAGAGATTGGTGAATAATGGCAGCATTCTCTACATATTTTATTTTTAGCGCATTTTTAGGTAAAATTTTTCAACACTACTTTGCAACTTATTTTTATTTTTCAATAGATATTTTTTTAATTTTTCTAGTTTTTAATTCTTTGAATTTTATTTTTAATGTGGGATTATTATCTAGTATTTTATATGGTCTTCTTATGGATTATTTTACGGGATTACCACTTGGGTTTTTTGTTTTTGGGTATACGATAATATTTTATTTTAACAATAAAATGAAGTTATTCATGCCTAAAAATATGCTAAGCATGACAATATTTTTTATTCTTTCAAAAGCTATATTATGGTTTTTAGCTATTGTGTTTTATGATGTAGTAGATTTAAAATCTTTTAATTATTCAATTTTTAACCTTGATCTTGTTGTAAATCTAATGTTTATTAACTTTTTATATCCAATTCAAAATTATTTTACTAAAAGTTTTTATTCTTTTAAAGAGGATTATTAGTGGGTGTTATAGCAAATTTTAGATACAAGTTTGGCATATTTTTTTTAATAGTGATTATGGTGCTTTATTTGGCGATTTTATTTCAAATGCAAATTGGTAGGCATTTATTTTATGACAGAGAAGCTAATGTTTTTTTATCAAGACTAGAAAAAATCAATGCTTCAAGGGGTGAGATTTTAGATTCTAATTCCAATATTTTGGCAAATAATTTAACTATGTTTGTTTTAAAGATAAGTTTGCAACAGTATTATAATATGCCTGCTGCTACTAGAATTGAGATGATAGACTATTTGTCAAGCACTCTAGATATTGATAAATCAATTATTTTGTCTAAGCTTCAAGAGCCTGGTGGATATCTTAAAGATGTTGAAATAATTGAACTTACCCCAAAGATGCTTTTTAAAATTTCTGAAAAAAAATTTTATTATCCTGCTCTTTTATGGACATATTCTTTTAGGCGCAACTATTTAGTTGATGATTCATATTCACATTCAATCGGTTATGTTGGGCAAATAAATCAAAGAGAGCTTAGAACGTTTTATAATGTTAGGGGGTATGATAATACTTCTACGATTGGAAAGTTAGGTATTGAACAAGTTTATGATAATTACATTAGGGGGCAAGAGGGATTAATAAAATATAAAGTAGACTCTAAGGAGAGAAGAATAGACGATGGTTCTATTATAAAAAATATGGTTCCTGGTAATGATGTTGTGCTTAATATTAATAAAGATATTCAAGATCTTGCTAAGAATGCTTTGGGCAAAAGGTATGGTTCTATTGTAGTATTAAAACCATCAACTGGTGCTGTTCTTGCTCTTCACAATTATCCTTATTATTCTATGAAAGATGTTTACAACAAAGATAATAAGGAAGATTACTCTTTTTTAAATAAAGCAATTCAATCTGTTTACCCGCCTGCATCTATTTTTAAATTAGTTGTTGCTGCTGCCATTCTTGAGGAGAGAGTTATAGATAAAGATCGTAAAATTTATTGCCCTGGATATTTTAAGGTTGGAAATAGAATTTTTCATTGTTGGAAGCCTGGTGGTCATGGATATGTTAATTTGGAAGAGGCGATTGCACATTCTTCTAATGTTTATTTTTATACACTTGGGCTTAAGTATCTTGGGGTTGATAAAATTAGAAAATATGCAAAAGAATTTGGTTTTGGAGAAAAAACAGGGATTGATTTGCCAAATGAAGTAGCTGGCCTTCTTCCTAGTCCTGAGTGGAAAGAAAAAACTTTTAATCAGCCTTGGGTAGGAGGAGATACTGTAAATTTTTCAATAGGTCAAGGATTTTTAAATGCTACTCCTATGCAGATTGTTAATATGGTTGCTATGATTGCAAATGAAGGTGTTGTATATAAACCTAGAATTGTAAATAAAATTTTAAAAGGCGGTACTAATAAAGTTATTCTTGAAAATAAACCAGAAATATTAAGAAAGACAAAACTTATTAGTAAAAACACATTTAAACTTTTGAAAAAATATATGAGAAGTGTTGTAACTTATGGTACAGCAAGATATGCAGTTCTTACGAAAGCTGTTAAGGTTGGAGGGAAAACAGGCACTGGTCAAACTGGTATAGATGGCTTTGAAAATAGTTCTTTTATTGGCCTTGCCCCTTATAACGGTTCATCTGATAATCAAATTATTGTTTTTAGTTTGGTTGAGGCAAAAAGTAATGTGGATTGGTGGCCTGCAAAATCTACAGATTTAATAATGCAAGGCATTTTTGCAAATCAAAGTTACGAAGATATTCTTAAAAGTTATAGGCCATGGTATATTAGGTAGATTAATGGTGTTTAGAAAAAATTATGATTATCTGGCTTTGATAAGCTTATTTATAGTTTCTTTTGTTGGTATAATGTTGATTTATTCTAGCGATTATAACATTAGTGGGTCTTTAACTAAGAATGAATATATAAAACAAACCTTTTGGGTAATTATTGGATTTTTTCTAATTTTTGTAGTGGGCAAATATGATTTAAAATTTGTTTATAGCATGGTATATCCTTTTTATTTTTTATTAATATTGGCTTTAATTTTTACTGCATTTTTTGGAATTACAGTAAATGGAGCAAGGTCTTGGATTGGTATATGGAAACTTGGAGGACAGCCTTCTGAATTTGGCAAAGTTATTATTATTTTGACTCTTTCAAAATTTTATACTGAAAAAAAGGGTTATAATGAATTTTTCACCTTTATTGCTGCATTTTTATTAATTTTTCCATCGGTAATTCTTATATTATTGCAACCCGATTTTGGTACAGCAATAGTATATTTAACCATTTTTATATTTATTTCTTTTTTTGCAGGAATAGATTTGCATTATGTTTTAGCATTTGCTTTAATAGGGTTTTTTTCTTTTGTTTTTGCAATTTTACCGGTTTGGTATGAATATAAGGTAAATATGGGTAATGTATTTTATCTTATTTTTTCAAATCCTTTTTATTTTAAAGTAATATTGGGAGTTCTGCTTTTAATACTTTTGATTTCTGTTTTAGGATTTTTTATTTCTAAATATGGTTTGAGCATTAAAATAATTTATTTTTATGTATGTTTTGCAAGTTCTATTTTATTAGTTTCAATAGTGTTTTCAAAGGTTCTTTCAAAGTTAATGAAGACCTATCAGATTAAACGATTTTTGGTATTCTTAGATCCGGCTATTGACGCTAAGGGCGCTGGTTGGAATTTGAATCAGGTTAAAATAGCAATTGGTTCTGGGGGGCTTTTAGGTAAAGGATTTTTAAAGGGGCCTTATACCCATGCTAATTATGTGCCATCTCAAAGTACTGATTTTATTTTTTCTATTCTTGCTGAAGAATTTGGGTTTTTGGGTGTTAGTACTATTTTAATATTATTTTTTATTCTTTTTTTTAAATTTTTGATAATAATGAATAAAAGTCAAGATAGATATATGGCCTTAGTACTATCTGGAATTTTAGGACTTTTATTTTTTCATACCTCTTTTAATGTTGGAATGTCTTTAGGAGTTCTTCCTATTACTGGGATTCCCTTTCCTTTTCTCTCTTATGGGGGTTCTTCTACTATTACATTTTTTTTAGCAATGTCTTTTTATTTCAATATTGAATCAATAGTTGCTATGGATTGAGAATTTATTTTAAGGTTTTTTGTTTCTTGTCTCTATTTTTTTAGAATTTTTTTTTGTATATTTTAATTTAGTAATTATAAACATTTGAAGTATGTATTTTTGGGTAAAAGTGATGAGTGTGAATTTTAATTTTTTAATAAAAGTCGAAAGGCTGGGTTATTGTTGTGAGCAAAGATTTAGATAAAGAAGATATTCTTTACAAAAAAAGGCACTCGATAGCTCATGTTATGGCAGAAGCTGTTCGTGATTTATTTCCAAATACCAAAATTGCAATAGGCCCTCCCATTAAAGATGGTTTTTATTATGATTTTGAATTTGAAAAGCAGATTACAGAAGATTCTCTTTTAGATATAGAAAATAGAATGAGAGAGATTTTAAAGACTGGGAGTTCTTTTGAAAAAGAGATAATCAGCGTAGAACAGGCTCTTGAAATTTTTAAAGATGAACCTTATAAGATTGATTTGATTAAAAATTTTGATTTACAAAATGAAGTTTCTATTTACAAGAGTCATAATTTTGTTGATCTTTGTAGGGGCCCTCATGTTGAGAATATGAATAAAATTGATCCAAAGGCATTTAAGCTTACTAGTATTGCTGGAGCTTATTGGCGGGGCAGTGAAAAAAATCCAATGCTTACCAGAATTTATGGAACTTTATGGAATAATGAAAAAGAGCTAAGATCTTATCTTAATTTGAAAGAGGAAATAAAAAAAAGAGATCATAGAAAGCTTGGGAAAGAACTTGATTTATTTTCTATTCATGAAGAGATTGGACCAGGACTTGTTTTTTTTCATCCCAATGGTGCTAAAATAAGGTCTTTAATAGAAGATTTTTGGAGAGAAGAGCACTCTAAGAATGGATATGATATTCTTTTTACTCCTCATGTTGGCAAATCTTGGCTTTGGCAAACTTCTGGTCATTTAGACTTTTATAAGGATAGTATGTTTGAAAAAATAGAAATGGATAAAAGTGATTATTATCTTAAACCCATGAATTGTCCTTTTCATATTGCAATTTACAATACAGGTAAGCATTCTTATAGAGATTTGCCATTTAGATGGGCTGAACTTGGCACTGTGTATCGTTATGAAAAGATAGGTGCTTTGCACGGCATGATGAGAGCTAGAGGGTTTACTCAGGATGATGCTCATATTATATGCACTCATTCACAAGTTTTAGATGAAATTAAGGAAGTTCTTAGGTTTGCTATTTATATGTGGAGTAAATTTGGTTTTAGCAATTTAAAGGCATATCTTTCTACAAAGCCCGATAAATCTGTTGGTGATGATTTTGATTGGGAAATGTCTTTAAAAGTTCTTGAAGAGACTTTAAGCGATTTTGAAGTTCCTTATGAAATTGATAAAGGGGGAGGTGCTTTTTATGGGCCTAAAATTGATCTTAAGATAGTTGACTCGCTTGAGAGAGAGTGGCAGATGAGTACAATTCAATTTGATTTTAATCTTCCTGAGAGATTTAATATGACTTATACGGCTGAGGATGGTAAAGAAAAAAGACCATTTATGATTCATCGAGCTTTGTTGGGATCTATTGAAAGATTTTTTGGAATTCTTGTAGAGCATTATGGTGGGGTGTTTCCTTTATGGCTATCTCCTATTCAAGTAGTAATCATTCCTGTTAACAATATTGTAGAAGATTATGCTATTAAGGTTTTTAATAAATTTAAGAATGAGGGGATTAGAATAAAACTTGATAATAGTTCCTCAAGAATGAATGCTAAAATTAGAGAATATCAGTCTAAAAAAATACCTTATATGCTTATAATTGGCGAAAGAGAGTCAACAGAAGAGAGAGTATCTATTAGGACAAGAACAAATGAGCAAATAAATGGAATTAAACTTGATGAAGCTCTTAAATTTATTTTATTTAAAATAAGAGATAAGGAGATTTGATAAATTGAATAATTTAATAAAGGTAATTACCCCTAATAAGATAACATTAGCTAGGATTGTACTTTCATTTATCATATTAATTTTATTTTTTTTGGAAAATATATTTTTTTCGTATGTGTTTTTTGGAATTATTTGGTTTTTGATCATTTTTAATGAATTTACCGATTTTATTGATGGGTATCTTGCAAGAAAATATAGTCTTGTTAGCAATGTAGGTAAAATTTTAGATCCTTATGCAGATGTTTTGCAGCATTTAACATATTTTGTTTTTTTCTTTTATAAAGGCATAACCCCTTATTATTTTTTTGTAATATTTATTTATCGTGAAATTTCTATTGGGTTTGTTAGAAATTTATTTATTCAGTTTAATGTAGTTCAACAAGCAAATTTTTTGGGAAAATTAAAGTCACTTCTTTATGCTGTTTGCACTTTTGCAAGCCTTTTATTTTATACTTTAAATCAACTCAACTTTACAGAACCTGTTCAAAATTTCATTAGTTACATTTTAATTTTTGAATTTAAATTTTTATTTGTTGTTCAAATGACATATGCTTGTGCTGCTTTTTTTGCAATTTTATCATTTTTAGAATATGTGTTAATATTTTTGAATGTAAAAAAATATGAAAATAAATAAGACATTCATTTTGCTATTTTTATTTACAAGGCTTTCTTTTATTCAAGCTCAAGCAGATCAAATATTAACAGAAATTAGTCCCTTAAGTATTTTAAGTAAAAATGGGAAAGGAAGTGTTTATTTAAAAGTTAGTAAATCTTCTGATTATATTTTAAACTTAGATAAGAGTTCAAATTCTGATTTTGTTTTTAAAATTTATGATATTTCTAATAAGAAATATATAACTGATAAAGTAAAAAGAAGAGATTTTAAAATAAGATTAGATAAAAATTCTCTTTATGCAATAATATATGTTGGGACTAAAAATGAAAACATAAGGTTTTCGCTTACAGATTTAGATTTTTCAATTTTAAGTAGCGATTCTCTTAAAGCTAAAACATCTAAGATTGAAAAAGAAGATTTATTTTTTACTTTAAAAGATTTGCCTGTTTTAAATTTAACCACCAAACTTAAAAAGTATGTATTAAGGATTTATAAAAACAATATTTATATTGCTTATCAGCTAGAAAATAGCGACGACATTAAAGTTGCTGAATTTATTGAGGATGTTGGTTGGTTTAACCTTGATTCATCTGTTAATGGAAATATTACTAATATAGTTAATTTTGATTTTTCAATTAATTCGAAAGGAAATTTATATATTGCTTTTGTTACGAAATCAGGGGCTGATTTTGCTAGTGAGCTTATAGTTAAAAAATTTAATAGTAGAAAATGGATTGATATTAGTCCTGGTCACATGGAAAATTTTGGATTTTTATTAAATATTAGCATTGATTTAAAAGATAGGCTGTACTTAGCATATTTAAGAGAAATTGGGAGTGAATATAAAATCAATTTAATTTCGAATATGGGCTACGGAAGTATTTGGACCGATGTAATACATGTGTATTTAAGTAAAGGTGATTCTAATGTTAATTCATCAAATATTGGACTAATATCTGAACCTTTTTTGGGTATTTTTTATAATTATAAGTCGAATAATGAGATTAAAACTGAGTTTATTGTAAACAATGAGAATGCTTGGACAAATGTAAATATTCCTTCTGTTTATATGGCTAATTTTATTAAAGGCTTTTTTGATTCTAATTTTAATCAAATAATTATGAGCTTTGTTTCTGAAAATAGACCTATTGTAAACATTTGTCCTTTAAAAAGTAATAGATGGATTAATATAAGTCCTAATGTTGAAATGAAAGGTTTAAGCTCTGATATTGGTTTTTATAAAAATAATTTGTTTTTAGCTTTTGAGGACAATAATAATGTGAGATTAATTTATTTTAAAAATAAAAATTGGTACTTTTTAAACAAGTTGGAGAATTTTAAAAGCGATGTTAAAAATCCCCAGATTGGAATTTATGGCAATCAGGGGCTTGTAATTTCTACTTTAAGCTCTAATTCCAATGAATTATTTTTTACCTTGGTTTGCCAATGAAAGTAATTCAGAGTAAGGTCTAGTTTCAAGGTTTTCTTTTAATCCAAATTGGTTGATTATGTTATCAATTTCTTTTTTTGCTAAGTCTATATCATTTTGATTGTTAATTATTTTTTCTATTTCTAAAAAAAATCCAAGATTTTTTATTTCGTTTATTTCTACATTTAAATTATTAGTTTGATAAATTAAACTTTTTTTTATCTTTTTGTATAGCTTTTTAAATTTAAGTTCTTTTATAAGGATTAAAAAATTATTAATATTATCTATTTTGAATTCTATTTCTTTATTAATTTCTATAGTATTGTTGTTGTCTAATATTTTTTTTTTAAATGTAACAATTTTTTCTAGAGTGTTTAATTTTCTTATTCTTATAATTTTTCTTTGGTTTGAGTAATAGATATCAGTTTTTATTTCTTCTTTAATAAACTTAAATTTTTTATTTGCTAGCTTGATAATTCTTTTTAACTTTTTCAGAGGAATAAATGCTTTTGATTCTATTTCAAACATATATTAAAAATAATGTAATTATGATAATATTTCAATGTTAAAGTATTATGCTATATAAGATGAATTTTTAATAATTTAAGCAACTTTTTGTATGATATGTTGAAATTTGAATTTAGCGACAGGTTTTTGCTTTTTAGTTATTTTGTTTTAATTATGTTTATAGGCTCTCTTTTGTTGATGCTGCCTATTTCTTGGGAAGGTGATGGCAAATTAGCATACATTGATGCTCTTTTTACCGCTGTTTCTGCTGTAAGTATTACAGGCCTTATAACGGTTAAAATGGAAGGTTTTTCTACTTTTGGATTTATTTTGATAATGTTGCTAATCCAACTTGGGGGTCTTGGATTTATAAGTATTACTACTTTTTATTTGCTTATACCTAAAAAAAAAATGAATTTAACAGATGCAAGAATAATAAAGCAATATTCTCTTTCAAATATAGAATATAATCCTATTAGAATTTTAAAAAGCATATTGTTTGTAACTTTTTCAATTGAAATGATAGGTTTAATATTAATACTTATTTTTTTTAAGTTTAGGGGAGCTAATATTTCATTTTTAGAGGCTTTATTTACGACAATTTCTGCTTTTTGCAATGCAGGTTTTTCCATGCATTCTGAGAGTATTTATGCATGGCGAGATGTTCCTGAAGCTATAGTTGTGGTTTCTATTTTAATAATTTGTGGTGGGCTAGGGTTTATGGTCTATAGAGATGTAAAGAATACTATTAAGAACAAAAAAAAATTATCGCTTCATGCTAAAATAGTTTTTTCTTTAAGTTTTTTGTTAATTGTAATTGGTGCAATTTTATTTTTTTTTACAGAAATGCATAAATTAAAAGCTGGTTATTCAATGAGTACTTTAATATTTAATTCAATTTTTTATTCGATTAGTACCAGAACAGCTGGCTTTAATTATCTTGATAATTCTTTAATAAGTGGAAGAACTCAAATAATTTCTCTGCCATTCATGTTTATTGGTGGTGCACCCGGATCAACTGCAGGGGGGATTAAAATTACAACATTTTTTTTAATTGTATTAGCTGTTGTTAAAAATCAAAACGGCAATGGATATATTATTGGGTCTTACAAGGTTTCAATAGATAGTATAAGATTTGCACTTTTATTTTTTGCAAGAGCTATTTTTATTTTAAGTTTTTCCTTTTTTATGCTTCTTTTTTTCGAGGGGGGATCTGGCAATTGGAAAGTTATTGATTTGACTTATGAAGTATTTTCTGCTTTTGGAACGGTTGGTCTTTCAGTTGGAGTAACTCAGGATTTGTCATTTTGGGGGAAAGTTATTATAATTTTTACTATGTTTGCGGGGCGAATAGGGCTTTTTTCAATGGCTGTTTTTGTTTCAAGGAAGTCACGTTTTGAAGAATTTACAAGACCAAGGCAAGATATTTTGGTTGGTTGAAGCATATGAAAACATTTGTGATTATTGGACTTAGTAATTTAGGAATTCACCTACTTGAAGATTTAAGCAAGCTTGATTGTCAAATTATTATTATAGATACATCTAAAGAGCTTATTGAAGAATATGATGTGATATCTACAGAAAGCTTTGTTGTTGAGCAATTCACTAAAAATGCTTTGAAAAGAATAATTCCAGTAGATACAGACGCTGTTGTTATTGATTTTGATGATGATCTTGGCAAAAGTGCTCTTGTTACTCACTATTGCAATCTTTTGGGTTTGAAAGAAATATGCGTTAAGACAGAAAATAGGGATGATGCTGAAATATTAAAAACTCTTGGCGCAACAAAAATTATATTTCCAAGTAAAGATGCTGCAAGAAGATTAACTCCGTTATTAGTTTCTCCGAATCTTTCAACTTACAATATTATTGGGTATGATATTATTGTCGCTGAAACTGTTATTCCCAAAGAATATGTTGGCAAAACTCTTTTTGAAGCCGATCTTAGAAGAGAATGTGGGATTACAGTTATTGCTGTTAGAAATTTAAGTAATTCTAGGTATGAATTTGTTGATGGCGATTATTTTTTTTTAAAAGATGATAAAATTGTAATTTGCGGTAAACCAGATAGTATTGAGAATTTTACAAACAATAAAGATTTAATTAAAGATTTAATTTCAAGCTCTAAAGAGGATGAAAATTTAAATAAAACTGCTGAGAAGAAATCGAGATTTGTAAAGATTTTTAATTTTATGAAAATTTTTCAAAAAGATCGTAAGGATAATTAGGATTAAAAATGACTAAAATTATTCCTGTAGCAAGTGGCAAAGGTGGTGTTGGAAAAACATCTTTTGTTGCAAATGTTGGTTATAAGCTTTCTAGTTTAGGTAAAACTGTAATACTTGTTGACCTTGATCTTGGTGGCTCTAACCTACATACGTGTTTGGGAGTTAAAAATAAGGGCGTGGGTATTGGTTCTTTTATTAACAAAAAGAATAAAAGTTTTTCAGATTTAGTATGCAAAACATCTTATGATAAGCTTTATCTTATTCCGGGTGATGCTCTTTATACAGGAACAGCTAATCTTCCTTTCTCTATTAAGAAAAAGATTATAGAATCTATTCAAAAAGATCTTATTGCTGATTTTATTTTTTTAGATTTGGGATCTGGAACTTCTTATAATACAATAGATTTTTATTTGGCATCTTATAGTGGTGTAATTGTTACAATACCAGAAACCCCTTCTATACTTAATGCTTATTCTTTTTTAAAGAATGCTCTTTATCGTCTTTTATATTTAGGATTTCCACAAAAAAGCCCTGAGCGGGATTATATTGGTAATTTTTTTAAAGATAAAATTGAAGGAACAAGCCTTGGATTTAAAGATTTGGTTGTTGGGATTGAACTTATTTCTTTGAGTTCTTCTTTGAAAGTTAAAAGGATGATGAATAATTTTTATCCCAGAGTGGTGTTAAATAGAATAGAAACTAGTGAAGAGATTGCTATGTGTGAAAATTTGATTAATGTTGTTAAGAATAATATTAATATACCAATAGAGTTTATAGGCTTTGTGCCTTTTGCAAAAAGCTTCAGAGAGGCTATTAATAATAGAGTGCCATTTATTGATTTTGAGAAAAGTTCAAAGTTGAATAGATATTTTGAATTCATAGCCGGTAATTTAATTAAATCTCCTATTGAAGGGTCTCCTTATATTTACGATGATATATACGATATGATTAAAGATCAAAGTCGATTTATTAGAAAATAATTAGGATATAATTTAATAAAGGAGTATTTAGTGTATAGAATTAAAAATGAAAATTTAGATTTTAAAATAGATAGCCTGGGAGAATGCAAGCAAAACAATCCCTTGATTGATTTTTATGCTAGTGAAGGTTCTTCGCATTTTGTTAATGAAAAAAATAAAATAAAGTTTAGTGTATATAGGAATGAGGATAAGGGAGATAGATACGAGGATGTTCTTTTAGAAAAAGCTGGACCTAGAGAAAAAATTTATTTTGTTCCCAGACATGTTAAAGCTGCTATTACTACTTGTGGTGGGCTTTGTCCTGGCTTTAACGATGTTATTCGTTCTATTGTGCGAACTTTATGGAAAATTTATGGGGTTCGCAATATTTATGGAGTAAAATTTGGATATCAAGGGCTTCTTCCTGAGACAAATTCACCTTTTATTAATCTTAATCCAGATGTTGTTGATGATATTAATAAATTTGGAGGCACTATTCTTGGTTCTTCAAGGGGCAGTATTAAACCTGTGGAAATAGTTGATACTTTAGAGAGAATGAACATTAATATGATTTTTAACATTGGCGGAGATGGTACTCAAAAGGGGTCTCTTCTTATTGCTGAGGAGATAGAAAAAAGAAATTTGAAAATAGCAGTTGTGGGTATTCCTAAAACCGTAGACAATGATTTTATGTTTGTTCAAAAATCTTTTGGCTTTGAAACCGCTGTAGAACAAGCTGTTGCAGCTGTTGCTGGTGCTCATTTTGAAGCTAATAGTGCTTATAATGGAATTGGACTTGTTAAAGTTATGGGACGAGATTCTGGTTTTATTGCCGCTCACACAGCGCTTTCTTCTAATGATGTTAATTTTTGTTTAATCCCAGAGCTTGATTTTGATATAGAAGGTCCTAATGGATTTCTTGTTCATCTTGAAAGGCGGCTTTTAGAGAAAGAAAGTTTAGAAGAAATTCCTCATGCAGTAATTCTGATAGCAGAAGGAGCAGGTCAGAAATATTTTAATCATTTCCCTAAAAAGAAAGACGATTCTGGCAATTTGCTTTATGAGGATATTGGGCTTTATATTAAAGATAAAATTACAGAATATTTTAAAGCAAAAAATATACAATTTACTCTTAAATACATTGATCCTAGCTATATTATAAGAAGTTCACCTGCTAATGCTAGTGATTCGCTTTATTGTGCTAGGCTTGGGTCGAATGCTGTGCATGCTGCAATGGCTGGTAAGACAAAAATGTTGATTAGCTTGTGGAGTACAAAATTTGTGCATATACCGATTAAGATGGCAGTAATTGACAGAAATAAGGTTAATCCAAATGGTTCTTTTTGGAGAGATGTTCTTTCAAGTACAGGACAACCAATTAGTATGAAGAATTAAATTTTAATAAATTAATTTAATTCTTTCTATTTGGCGGCATTTCCAATAATATTTAATATATCCCAAGTTCTTGAGAATGGTGGGGAATATGAGAAATCCATCATCCCTAGCTCTTTTGTTGTAAGCTTTGAATAGATTGCAATTGATAAAGCATGGATTCTTATTACGGCTCCATTTTTTCCTATTGCTTGTGCTCCAAGAATTATTTTCGTATTTGCCTCATAAATCAATTTAATATAAAGATCTTCTTGGCCTGGATAATAATTTGTATGATTTTTATCTTTTATAAAAATCGTTTTATATTTTATTTGGAGCTTTTTTGCATCTTTTTCTGTAAGCCCTGTTCTTGCAGCTTCTAAAGATAGTATTTTAATTGAAGCTGAGCCCAATGTGCCTTTAAATGCTATACGATTCCCAGCTAAATTTTCACCAACTATTCTTCCAAGTTTGCTGGCTGTTGTTGCCAGGGGAATGTATTCATTTTTTTTACTCACTATATTATAAATAGTTGCACAATCACCTGCAGAAAAAATATTTTTTATGCTGGTTTCGCCATACTCATTTACAATTATTGCTCCGTTTTCAGTAGTTTTAAGTTGGTTTTCTAAAAATTCAGTAGCAGGTTTTATTCCAGTAGCAAGTATAACAGCGTCGGCCTGATAAGTATTTTTATTTGTTACTACCCCTTCTACTTTTTTTTCTCCTATTAAACTTTTTGCAAACTCGTTTGTGTGAAGAGCAACCCCCTTTTTTATTAGTTCTTCTTCCATTATTGTAACTATTTCTTCGTCAAAGGAATCTGTAAGGATGTGCTTGTCTAGTTGAATCAATCTTATATTCTTTCTTTTATTTTTTGCTGCTTCTACCATTTCAATTCCAATGTATCCACCACCAATTATCACTATATTTTTAATCTCTTCTTTATCCATAAGGTTTTTTATTTTTTGACCGTCCTCTAAAGTTCTCAGAGTATAAAAATTTTTTAGATTGATATTGTTGATTGGCGGGATAATAGGTTTTGCGCCAGTTGCTATCATAAGTTGATCGTAAGTATTGTTAAAAATAGTTCCTGTTTTTAGATTTTTTATTACAATTGTATTATTTTTTGCAGCTACGTTAATAACTTCGTGGTTAGTTTTAACAGAGATTCCAGCTTTTTCGAATTCTTCTTGTGTTCTTGAGATCATTGTATTAGGATTGTCAAAAAATCCTCCCACAAAGTAAGGCAGGCCACAAGTCCCAAAAGATACAATATTTGCCTTTTCATAGATAGTAATGTCTAGTTGTTTGTTTAAGCGGGTCGCTTTAGCTGCGGCACTAGTTCCTGCTGATGTGCCCCCAATAATTATTATTTTCATCATTGTTTTCCTATTTATTTGATTTCAGGCTCTTTTTGGTTGTATATATTGTGGTTGAATTGTTTGAGCTGTTTAGCAGATATGACACCTGCAAGCATTGAACCACCCACATTAACAGCTGTTCTTCCCATGTCAATTAAAGGTTCAACAGATATGACAAGTCCGACTAATCCCACTGGAAAGTTTATTGCCGAGAGCACCATTAGTGAAGCCGTTGTTGCGCCTCCGCCAGCTCCAGCAGCCCCAAATGAAGTTATTATTATTACTCCAATAAGTGTGAGTATAAATGAAATATCTGTAGGGTTTATTCCTTGAGTTGGTGCTATCATTATTGCAAGCATAGCAGGATGCAGCGCTGCACAACCATTTTGCCCAATTGATGTTCCAAAGGAGCTTGATAAATTCGCTATTCCCTCGCTTACTCCTAGGTTTTTAGTTTGAATTTCTATATTAATAGGTATGGTTGCAGCACTGGACCTAGATATAAATGCAAATGATAGTGCTGGGAATATTTTTTTTATAAAAGTGATTGGGTTTAATTTATTTATTGCAATTAATGTCATATGCATAAGAAATGTAAGACCTATGGCAACGTAGGAAGCAATTACAAACTCTCCAAGCTTTATTATGCTTTTGATTTCGCTGGTTGCTGTAATTTTTGTCATTAAAGCTAATATAGCATAAGGTGTTAGTTTTAAAATTAAAGTTACTATACCTAATATTATATCTTGAAGTGTTAATATTATTTTTTTAAAAAATTCTATTGATTCTGGCTTTTTGATAGATGTTTTAAGGGCGGCTATTCCTATGATAGCTGAAAATATCACAACTCCGATTGTTGAGTTTTTTCTAAGTCCTGCAAAATCTTCAAATATATTTTGTGGAATAAGTTCTGTGATTTTTTTTGTGATTGGTGTTTGCTTTAATATTTCAAGGCCTTTTTGTAATTTTTCACTTTGTAAAATTTCGCTAGTTCCTGCTTGTAGTCCTTCGGCTGTTAATCCTAATGCTAAAGCAGTGAAAATTCCAATTATAGCAGCAATGCCTGCTGTAAATACTAGTGTTAATATTACAAGTAGGCTCATTTTTCCAACATCTTTACTGTTGGTTAATTTTATTATTGCAGAGATTATTGATGTTATTATTAAGGGGATTATAATCATTTTAAGGAGCCTTACGTATCCATCGCCCAAAATACTTATCCAATTTATAGTTTCGTCTGTTATTTCTGAATTTGTGCCATAAAAATATTGAATAGTCATTCCAAATACTATTCCAATTGCTAGCGATATAAACACTCTTTTCGTAAAAGAAACACCTTTTCTTTTGCAAAGATAAATTATGCTTATTAGAATAAGCATAATTATAATATTGGTTAATGTATACAATTTACTTACTTTATCCATTATTACCTCTTATTTAAACTTAGTGCATTCTTTTTTAAACTTAAGGGGATATATTCAAAAATTAATTAATCTTGTTATAACAAAATTTTTTTAGAATAATATTCTATTACTTCATCTTCAGGGGTATCATTTTTTAAAATTTGGGTTGCAAGAATTTTTCCTAGCTGAACTCCTTCTTGGTCGAATGAGTTTATATTTAATAAAAATCCTTCAAACATTACTTTATTTTCGTAATGGGAGAGTATTGCTCCTATTGCATAAGGCGTTAATTCTTTTGAATATATTAGTGCAGAAGGCCTTTCACCTTGAAAATTTTTATTTTTGTTGTTATTTTCTTTGCCTTTTGAAAATGCTATTATTTGTGCTATTAAATTTGCTTTTAATTTATCATTGCTTGAGCTGTTATCAGATATTACATCTTCTTTAAGCTGTGTTTCATTAAAACCTATGAAATCCATTGGAACTATATCTGTTCCTTGGTGAAGCATTTGAAAGAATGAGTGTTGAACATCTGTTCCAATACCTCCCCAAATTATTCTTACAGTTTTGTAGTTTATTCTTTCGTTAAACCTGTTTACACTTTTTCCATTACTTTCCATTTCAAGTTGTTGTAAATGAAGATAAAAATTTTCCATTGCTTTAGAATAGGCGATGATGCAATTGCTACTGTAGTTGAGAACATTTCTTTCATATATACTAATTAGTGCCGCTAAAAGAGGTGCATTGTCTTTAATGTTTTTGTTTAATGATTTTTTGTCAGCCTTATTGGCTCCTTTAATAATTTCTTTTACAATTTTTTCTGTGAAGCAAAGAGTAAGTATTGTAAGTCCAACTGCTGATGTTGGAGAAAATCTTCCGCCTATTGAGTCATGCATGAAAAAATATTCAAGATATCCTTTTTCTTCTAGTGCTAACATACTATCCTTTAATGTTATAATTACCGTTTGTTTTTTATATTCTTTTATGCCATTTAATTTTAATTTGCTTATTAAAAATTGCATATTAGCTTTGGTTTCTAATGTATTTCCACTTTTTGAGACAATAATAAAAAGCGTTTCATCAACATTAATGCTGCTTAATACCTCTTCCGATTCGTCTGGATCAATGTTTGAAATAAAATAGCCATTCATTAGGGCTATTTTATGTTTTTTTGCATAATTTTTTATTGAGCTATAAAGAGCTTTTGGTCCCAGGCTAGATCCACCAATTCCTATTTGAACTACATTTTTAAACTTTTTACCATTTGCACTTTTAATATTCCCAGAATGAATTTGATTTGCAAAATTATATATTTTTTCAAGTTCTGATTGGAAAAACTTTCTCATATTTTCTTTATTGTCTTCTATTACGTCTTTACCAATTTGTCCTCTTGTAAGGTGATGCAGGACTTTTCTATTTTCACTAATATTGACCTTTTCCCCATCAAGCACTTCTTTATATTTTTCTATTAAATTTGCTTCATCGCTTAAATTTTGAAAAATTTTAAGGTGGGTTTCATTAATTTGCTTTGAAGCATAGTTATAATGTACACTATCTCCTTCTATTGTGATGTCGTATTCTTTTATTCTTTTTCCAGTTAATGCCGTTTTGAGCATTTCTGGAGCAATTCCTTCAAGTACTTTGAAATTTTCAAGTTCATTAAGATTTTTGTAATTTAACATAAACACACCTCTTTGTTATGATTTAAATTTTTCTATTTTTCCTTTTACACATGTTTTTAATTTTTAAGATAATAAATTTAAGAAATCTTATTATTATATTGCTTTCAGAATAAATTTTTAAGTAAGCTTCTCCTTCGTTTGCCTCGCTTCTTGTAAATGATTTTCTAACATTGTTTTCATCAAGTTCAATTTCAAGTAAAGTTTTTTTGTTTTCAGTTGATATTACCCTTACTTCAATTTCTTTATGGCCTATTTCTTTTAAAGCCTGATATCTTCTAAGTCCCGCTATTAAGTTTTTATTTTTATCTATTATTATCGGATAAATTAATCCATGTTTTATAATACTGTTTTTAAGAGTTTCAATGTCTCCTAAATTTTTTCTAATTCTTTTTTTTATTTTTATTTGATCGATATCTATTAACATATTGTCTTAATCCAATTGGATATCTTCTCCGTTGACGTCTTTATTGTTAATTTTTTCATTTTCATTATTGTTTGAATTTAATTTTTCTGAGCTCTGTTCTTCTGTGTTTGTTTTATTAACAATGATTTCGTCTTTAATTTCTTTGGTGTTTTCAATAAATATTTCTTGATTATTGTTGTTGTTTATTAGATCTTGTTGTGAATTTCTATTTTCTATTTCATCTTTATTTTTATTTTCTTCATTATGATTAATGCTCTCAAGATCGTTGTTATCATTATTGTTATTATTATGAAAGCTCTCAAGATTATTACCATTATTACTATTGTTGTTAAAGTTTTCAAGATTATTATCAAGATATTCAAATTCAGGGGTGTCAAAATTTATATCATCATTATTATTAATTTCATCAATTCCATATATGTTAAATTCTATTGTATTTTTAAATTCTTGTTTATTTTCATAATATTTTGATTTTTCAACTGGCTGGGTTCCGGAAATAAATAGTTCATTTATTATTTTCTCATCAGCAATTTCTTCTGGTAGTAGACCCGTTTCTGCTTGTATAGGGATGCTAATTATTCCTTCAGGTTTTACAAAAACTTTTTTGGGTAAATTTTTGTGATATTCTGCCATGAATTCTCCCCAACTAGGTCCTGCTAATCCTGTTCCTGTTCCAGATATTCCTAGTGAATATCCTTTTTTATCAAATCCAACCCAAAATGCTGTTGTTATATAAGGAGAGTATCCTATTGCCCATCCGTCTGCCCAATTTTGTGTTGTTCCCGATTTTCCGGCAATGTCAGATTTGAAATTTTTGAGATTTGTATATCTTTGATTTGCTAAGGTTCCGTATTGAATTGTTGATTTCATCATATCTGTGATGATATAAGCGGCTTGAGGAGACACTATTTGATTTTGATATTCTTTGTTTTTTATTTTAGCTAATATGCTTGCTTCTTCATTTGTTATTATTCTTCCAGCTCTGTCTTCAATATATCTTATTCCATAAGGTTCGATTTCGTTACCATTATTTCCTAAAATTGCGAAGGCTCTTGCCATTTGGATTGGAGAAACCGATATTACACCTAGTGCTAGTGGATAAACTTTTGGAAACGTTTTTTCTATTTCTTTTGGATCTGTTATTCCTAGTAGTTTTGAGGAGTAGCTAATTGCAGAGTCAAAACCTAGCTTGTCTAATATTCTTAATGCTGGAATATTTAGTGACAAAGCTAATGCTTGGCGTGTTAAAACGTTGCCCCTCCATTTGCCACCATAATTTCCTGGAGCATAAACTTCTCCGTTTTTATTTAGAAATGCTACTGGAGAGTCTGAAAACATTGTGGCAGCTGTTATTTTTTTTAGATCAATTGCGGCTGCAAAATACAATGCTTTGAATGCACTTCCAGGCTGGACTTTTGCTTGCGTGGCTCGGTTAAATTCATTGTTTTTGGCATGCCCACTTCCCCCAACCATGGCTCTTATTGCTCCACTTGTTGTATCTATTGCTATCATTGCTCCTTCAGGTTGTGCAATTAGTTTTGGTGTTAATTTATTTTTAATAATATATTCTTTTGTTGCTTTATCTATTTTATCAATTCCAAGTATAGCTCCAAAGCTTGCAATTAGGTCAATGTTGTCTTCGTAAAATTTTCTTTTTCTTAGGTTTTTATATTGCTTTCCATTTATTCTTAAATTTTTAATTCCCAATAAATCTGATATTGCATCTACTACGGGGACAATTTCTGAATTAATAATTATTGTTTCAGATGATCTATTTAAATTGTGCATTGTTCTTGCTTTATTAATCATATCGTTTGTAACTTTATCTGCATATTTTTGTGCCTCAAGGTCAAGAGTTGAATATATTGAGTACCCGTCTTTATATATGTTTGCACCATCTGGCAAATATTTTAGTATTTTTTGCCTTATATATTCAGAGAAATAAGGAGCCTGGTCTTTTTTGTTTGAAATTGCAGATGTGTCAGCCATTCTAGTCCAATCATAATTTTGCCAGTATTCATTAAATTCTTTTTCAGCAATTTCAGCCTTGACTATTCCATTTGATACAACTTGGTTTAAAACGGCGCGTTGTATTTTTTTTGAAAATTCTGGATTGTAAAGAGGTGAATAAAGTTTTGGATTTGGAAGCTGGATTATCATCATCACAGATTCTGCTGTATTGATTTTGTTTACACTTTTGCCAAAAAAGAATTTTGATGCTGCAACTATTCCGTAGTTTCCGTTTCCAAAATAAACCTTATTAAGGTACTTTTCTAGTATTTCGTATTTTGATAGTTTTTTTTCAAGTTGAATTGCCCACCATATTTCATTCAATTTCCTCACAATAGATCTTCTTGCTTGGTTTGTGTAGAGAAGCTTTGCAAGTTGTTGAGTTAATGTGCTGCCGCCTGAAAAATATCTTCCAAGAACAATATTAAATGCAGCTCTAAATATTCCTATCAAGGAAAAACCTCGATGAGAAAAAAAACCAATATCTTCCCTTATTAAAAGTGTATTAATTAGATTGTCAGGCATTTTTCTCAAAGGCATTAATTCCCTATTTTCATCGGATATAAATTGAGTTATTTGTTTTCCATTAATATCTAAAAGTCTTGAAGGAACTGCTGGATTTACATACCCAAAATTTTTATCTTTTTGTATGTTTATGGTTTTAGATATTGCTAATGAGAGTGTGATAATAGAAAAGCCAACTGCGAAATATGTTAAATAAATAAGCAGCTTATGCGTATTTATTTTTTTCAAATTAGGGTTATTTAGTTTCATACTTTTTACTAAAGTATACTATAACTGCATAAGAATTAATAATGTTATAGGTTGATTGTTATAGTGTAAAATTATTGTTATAATTTTACACTATATAAGCAACATTGATGCTATGAGGGAAGGTGATGGTGTATTTTTGATTTTAAGAGTAGATTTTATTGATTGTTGGCTAAGTGTGTTTATGGCTTAATTGTTTTAAATTTTTTTATTATTGTAAAACTGTTTAAAACAGTTTTAAGCGTTGTTTAGTATTTTTATATTCAAAGAAAGGAGAGAGGAAGGAGAGGTTTATGCTTTTATCGAGAAAAATAAGAGATTATGGGGTTAAGTATAGGGGTAAAGAGATTAAAATGAGTACAGAGATAAATAGCTTTTTAAATCTTCGCAATACTATTGAGATGAGAATAGGCTCTTATACTGTTTTTGGAGTAATTTATTCTATTTCTATGGATTCTCTTAAGCTTATCTTTCAAGAAGATACGGTATTGCCCGCTTTGGCTAAAAATAAGAATTTAGGCTCTATTCAACTTAAGAAAAATTCAGATTCTAAGAGTAGTGCGGGGTTTTTCCCTTTTTTGTCTGTGAAACTATTGAGTGCTTCTGCTTATTCTTCTTTGAGTAAGGAATACAATTTATTAACATTAGAATTTTTATCTCCTGCACCAGAAGAGATTGCTATTAAAGTTGGAAAGCTTCTTGATTTAAAACTTGGGCAAAATCAGAGAATTCATGAGAGGATTATTATCGATAAAGATTCTATTAGAAAGCTAAAAATTGATTCTGATAAAGCTTTTATCAAGTTTAATGGAGCAAAACATAAATGCTTAATAAAAGATTTATCTTATGGAGGTGCTTTAGTAATTTCTTCTTTTGATTATGGGGATGTCGAGGAAGATGCAATTGATTTGATTTTTAGTTTTGAATTTATGGATGAAGAGATTTTTATTGAAGGTAAATCAAAAAGTTTAAGCGTTATTCAGACGCCCAGTGGAAAGGTTTTTGCACTGGGTATTGCTTTTGATGAAGATAAAATACCACTTGAGTATACTATGTTAATCCACGATTATTTCAATTAATCAAAAGATTGAAATTTTTCTTATGTGATTATGCGAAAATTTGTTTGTAATGCTTAAGCTCAAGTCTTATTGTTTGTATTTGTTGGTTTTGTTAAGGTTGGAGGAGGGGGCTGTGCCTTTAGACTTTTGCTTATAGTTTTAGCAATGTTTTGTTAATGAATCTATTTGAACTGGCCTTTTTTATTCTATTGTTTATTGAGTATCCAAGTTCTTCGTCTTTTAAGAATTCACTAAGTATTTGTTTGTAGTTGTTTTCAGAAGTTACCAGTTCTTTGTAAAGATTTTGTGCATATTCTTCAAGAGTATTAAATATTGCAATATTTTTTTTATCCCAAAAAAAATTAAATAAATAGGATTTTAGAGTATCTTTTGTGATAAGTATTTTTGTATCTTTGTTTAAATATCTTCTTATGTTGTCTTGACTTTTAAATAAATAGACGGGAATTTTTGGTTTGTAATGTTCTATTATGTTTCCGGGTGATTTTTCTAGTTCTATTTTTGACTCTGCGTAATTTACAGTATATTTTCCTTGAAGTTCATTTTCTATCATTTTTTTTGTTATTGCGCCTGGTCTTAGTATCAGCACGTTGTCTTTTAAGTCAAATCCAATCACAGTTGATTCGATTCCAATATTAAAGTCTTTGTTTCCTTCTGTTCTTATTACTCCTTTTACAAGTCCGTTTAATTCTTTTAGGGCCATTTCGAAATTTGTTGAGCTTGGTCTTTTTGATATATTTGCAGACGGTGCTACTATGGGAACTCTGGATGTTTTTATTAAGCTTAAAGCTGTTTTGTTTGCAGGAATTCTTATTGCTACTGTGTCCAGGTTTCCACTTACAAATCTAGATATTTTTATTGATTTTTTAAGAACATAAGTTAAAGGTCCTGGACTAAATTTTTTGATTAGCATTAGGGCACTTTTGGGAATATACTCTGATAATTCTTTTATTTTTTTTACTGTGTCAACGTGTACTATTAAAGGATTATTAATAGGCCTTTTTTTTACTAAAAAAATCATTTTTACAGCATCCTCATTGTAAGCATTTGCACCAATTCCGTAAACTGTTTCTGTTGGGAATACAACAAGTTCTCCCATTTTGATAAGTTTTGCTGCTTTTTGTATTTGTCTGCTACTGATTATTTCTGTTGATATCATTTTTTTAGACTTTTTTCTTTTTATAATTAAATCAAAAAAAATGTAAATAAGCAATTTGCAAGCTTGATTGTTTGTTGAAATATGTTTTTATATTATAATAAATATTATGAGAAATTTAATTGATGCCATCTTAAGGGATAATAAAAACTTTATTTTTCTCTTTGTATTTTTGTTTATTGCTTCTCATTTAAATTCTGCCACAGTAGGCCTTGCTTCATGGTATGGCGAAGCTTTTCACGGCAAAACTACTGCTAATGGCGAAAAATTTGATATGATGGCTCTTACTGCTGCTCACAAAGAATTGCCTTTTAATACTACCGTAAGGGTTACAAATCTTTTAAACAATAGATCAGTTGTTGTAAGAATTAATGATAGAGGTCCTTTTAGGAAGGATAGAATAATCGATTTGTCAAAATATGCTGCCGAGAAGCTTGATTTTTTGGGAATAGGGGTTGCTCCTGTAAAAATTGAAGTAATTGAAAGCGAGAATGGAAAAGGACCTTCTATATCAAAATTAACTGATTTCAAAAAGACAGTTAATACTCCTGAGATTAAAGAAGAAAAGAAAACCAAGCAATCAGACGAAAATATTTCTGTTGAGAATAAATCTTCAGATTTATTAGCAGATTATTCAGTTTCTACTGACAAAGAAACAGATTTTTACATACAAGTTGGGTCTTATAAAAAAAGAGATTATGCTGATAGGGCGTATCGAATATTAAAAAAAGCGGGTCTATTTGTTGTAGTAAATTCTCACGGGCCGTTTTATACCGTTTTTATTCCTACTAATGCTGATGATGTTCAAAGAAATATAGAGCTTATTAAATCTGCTGGATATAAAGATACTTTAATAAGAAAAACCAAGGTTCCAGGCGAAAGCCTTGTTATGGATTAATTTCTTAAATTATTTTTTTATTGAAATTATTTATTAACTTTTTAGAATTTTATAATTATGTCCGTTATTGTCGGTCTTTTTGTGTTATTTTTTTATTTTCAAAATGCAATTTTATTTTTAGAAATCTACATGTATTAAACCGCTATTTTACTTTGCTTAAAATTTATTTATTGTTATTGTATAGTTATTTTATGAAGTTTTTATTTGATATTCCTCTTCCAATTATGATTTTGGCTCCAATGGAGGACGTTACCGATACTGTTTTTAGAAATTTAATTCATTTAATAGGCTCTGAAGAAGGAGAACCTGATATTTATTTTACTGAATTTATTTCTGTAAAGGGAATTGTAAATAGATCAAAACAATCTATTCAGCATATTTATTTAAAACCCAATGAACTTAATAGGCCTTTAATTGCTCAAATTTGGGGCAATATCCCAGAACAATTTTATAAGGCGATAGAAATATTGGGAGGCATGGGGTTTTGGGGAATTGATATTAATATGGGTTGTCCTAAGAGTAAAATAATTAAAAAAGGAGTTTGTTCAGCTTTAATTAATAATAAATCTTTAGCTAAAGAAATAATTCTTGCAAGCAAAGAAGCCTGTGCTAGATTTGATTTGCCACTTAGTGTTAAGACCAGGCACGGATTTTCATATCCAGAAGTTGATGATTGGCTGGGATTTTTGTTAGGCCTTGAAATTGATATGCTAACGGTTTATCCAAGGCTTGCTGTTAATCAGAGTAACGGTCCTGTTAATTTTGATATTTTTTATGAACTTGTTAAATTGCGAAATAATCTTAGTCCTTCTACGCGTATTATTGGCAACGGGGATGTTTTGAGCCTCAAGGAAGCTAGATATTATGTTGATAAATATTTGATTGATGGGATTATGTTTGGTCGTGGAATTTTTGATAATTTGAATTTATTTAAGTCCTCTTCAAAACACTTTTTAGATAGTAATTTAAATTTTAGGTTAAATATATTAAAATTCCATATAAAGGATTTCCATGCTACTTGGGGTCTTGAAAAAGATTTTAATAAACTTAAAAAATATTTTAAGATATATTTTACTGAGAAAGAAAGACAGAGTAAATATTTCTCAAATCTTATAAATTCAAAAACTTATGAGGAGCTTTTTGAAAATTTAAAAATTATTGACATGGTAGGAGATTTTTAAAACGATGAATTGTAGACCTCTTGATAAATATGATCCTAAGGCATTTGAAGATGAAATTTACACTAAGTGGCTTAAAAATAATGTTTTTTTGCCTAATAATTCTTTATTTGAAAAATTTAGTATGGTTGCACCTCCTCCTAATGTTACTGGCGTGTTGCATATGGGGCATGCTCTTAATTTTGTTTTGCAAGATGTTCTTGTAAGATATAAAAGAATGAAAAGACACAATACTTTGTGGCTTTTTGGCACAGATCATGCAGGAATAGCAACACAGGCTGTTTTTGAAAGACATCTTAAAAAGATTGGTAAAAGCAAGGATGATTTTGAAAGAGAAGAGCTTGTTAGAGAAATTTTTAAATTAAAAGATAGGCACAGAGGGATAATTGTTGATCAGATAAACAAACTTGGGGCGTCTTATGATCACTCAAGAGAAAGGTTTACTCTTGATGAGAATCTTTGTAAGGCTGTTAACAAGGTTTTTAAGGACTTATATTCTAAGGGGTTGATTTATAGGGGCGAGTATCTTGTTAATCTTGATCCTGGATCTGGGAGTGTTGTTAGTGATGAGGAGATTGAATACAAAGAAGTTGATGGTAAACTTTATTTTGTTAAGTATTTTATTGATAACTCTTCGTTTATTGAAGTTGCAACAACCAGGCCTGAGACAATGTTTGGAGATACTGCTATTGCTGTTAATCCTGATGATGAGAGATATAAGTCTTTAGTTGGCAAAGAAGTTACAATTCCTTTGACAACTAAAAAGATAAAAATTATTGCAGATTTTTATGTTGACAGTACTTTTGGTACTGGGGCTTTAAAAGTTACTCCTGCGCATGATCCTAATGATTTTGAAATTTCAAAAAGACACAATATTTCTAAGATCAATATTTTAACTCAAGATGGAAAACTTAATAAAAATGTTCCTTTACAATACCAAGGGTTAAGTGTGAGGGATGCAAGATTTAAAATTGAGACAGAATTAATGGAAAAAGGGTTTTTGCAAGATATCAAGAATCATAGACAACAGGTTGGACACTGTTATCGCTCTGGTGAGGTTATTGAACCTTATTTGTCTACTCAGTGGTTTGTGAGGATGAAGCCTTTGGCAGACAAAGCTTTAAAGGCTTTAGAGAGTGGAGAGTTAAAATTTTATCCTAAAAAGTGGGAAAATACATATAAATATTGGTTGTCAAATATTAGAGATTGGTGTATATCAAGACAGCTTGTTTGGGGACATAGAATACCGGTTTGGTATAATATTGATACATCGGAACTTATTGTTAGTGATACTGATCCTTCTTTAGATGAAAATAATATGGGAAAGAGGTTTGTTCAAGATCCAGATGTTCTTGATACCTGGTTTTCTTCTTGGCTATGGCCCTTTTCTTCACTTGGATGGCCCAATGTTGCTGCTGATTTTAAAAATTATTATCCAACAAATACTTTAATAACAGCTTACGACATAATATTTTTTTGGGTTGCAAGAATGGTGATGGCAGGATTAGAATTTACAGGGCAAGTTCCTTTCAAAGATGTTTATATCACACCTCTTTTGCGTGACAAACAAGGCAAAAAAATGTCAAAGTCTTTGGGCAATGGAATAGATCCCCTTGATATTATTAATGAGTATGGAAGTGATTCTTTGCGGTTTACTTTATCCTTTTTGTCTGTTCAAGGTCAAGATTTAAATATTGATGCTAAAGATTTTATGTTTGGAGCTAAGTTTGCTAACAAGGTTTTTAATGCTTCTAAATTTATTCTTTTAAATTTAAAAAATAGAGAAATATTAAATGATTTGAAATTTAACGATGTTGACAAATGGCTGCTTACAAGCTTAAATTCGACTATTCTTGGCGTAGAGTCTGCTTTTGCAAATTATAAATATAATGAAGCTTCAAAATTTGTTTATGAGTTTTTTTGGAATGATTTTTGCGATTGGTATATTGAAATTAGCAAAATTGATTTAAATAATGAAAATATTAATATTCAAAATATGGCTATTTCTAAGTTGCTATTTTTCCTTAAAAAAGCATTGTTGATTTTACATCCGTTTATTCCTTTTGTTACAGAAAAAATTTATTCTGAATTTTCAGAAAAGGAAGATATTTTAGCTTTAAATGAATATCCAAGTTTTGATATTACCAATAATTTTCAAGAAGAATTTGAAAGTTTTAAAGTATTAAAAACTTTCATTACAGCTATTAGAACATTTAAGAGTGAGTTTAATATACCTGCTAGCGTTGAAATTGATGTTGCCTTGAAGTTTGATGTTGACTTTAAAGATGAGCCATACTTTAAGGCTAATGAAAGTATTGTAAAAAGAATGATTAATTTTAAAAATATATTTTACAATGAAAATTGTGATGGCATGCTTGGTGTAGCTGCAGTTGGTTTTGAAATTTATGCAGATGTTAGGGCATTAATAGATAAAAGCAAAGAGCTGGCAAGGCTTGGAAAGCAGCTTGAAAAGTATAAGATGCTCAATATTTCTGTTTTAAAAAAACTTGAAAATAAAAATTTTTTAATGAATGCTCCTAAGGAAATTATTGAAGCTGAAAAATTAAAATTTGTAGAATTTTCTTCTTTGATTAATAAAATAAATAGTTATATTGTTAATTTAGAAAATCTGTAAAAAGATTAAAAAATTATTATGTAATTATGTAATTAATTAGTGATAGTTAACTTTTAAGCAAAATGCTATTAGAAATAGCATTTTGCACCTTTAATAATCATTTAGTATTTGAGAAGATAAGAAGTTCGAATCTTGTAGCTTTATGAAGCTGTTTATTATTGTTGGTACATCTTCTTCTTTAATGTAAATTGATGGAAAAGTTTTTCTTTGATCAAAGAGAAAGTTGAAATCAAGAATTAAATAAATTTGATTATTTTTTCGAGTTACACTCAGTGTTAATTCAAAATCATCGTCGTCTTTGTATCGTTTATAAGGGTTTTCTTTAATCATTTTTGTCTCTAATAACAGGATTTCATTTTCTTTAATATTTTTTGGTCTACTATCAAATAGGCTTAGACTTTTGATTATATTGCTAGTGTTTAAAAGATTGAAAAAGCTAAAATTTCTTCTATATCCGTTTTCTTTTAGAATAAACTTAACTTCTGAATCATGATCTTTAATGTATGGGCCGTTATGTTCAATTTCAATAATGCCTTCAAGGCTTGCATTATTTAGAGTTTCTGAATATTTTTCTTTTTTTATTAGGATATCTTGGATGAAGAACAAATCTTTGATTGTGTCTTTCGCAAAAACATAATTATTAGATATTAAAAAGATTAATACCATAACAAATATTTTTCTTATCATTAAAATTCTCCTTGTACCATTGATAGTATATCATACTTGGTGGGATTTTTTTAATGGCTTATGTAAGAGTAAATTTTTAATTTTTTTGAGCTTTTATCATATGTCTTTTATTGCCAAATCCTTTTTCTATATGAATGTATTTAAAATTGGCAATCTTTAGGCCATCTTTTACAATTCTTGCAGAGGAAAATGTTGAAAGTTTGCATTCTTTACTGCTTTTCTCAGAGATTAAATTGAATATTTCATTGCTCCACATTTCAGGATTTTTTTTAGGCTTGAATCCGTCTAAAAACCAGTATTCTACATTTTTGGGAATTTCTTTGATTTTTATTTTAGCGTCTCCAATTAAAATTTTTAAATTAACATTTTCTGTTATTTTTAGTTTTAAATTTTTCTTTGGAATTTTAGGATAATGTTTTAGCATTAATTTGAAATAAGGGGTTTCTTTAACGAAGAACTTTGAAATTTGAATTATTGTTTTTTTTTCGAGTGGAAATTTTTCTATAGAATAGTAATTAATTTTTGAGGTTATGTTGTTTTCTTTTATAAATTTTAAAAGACATATAAAGTTCAATCCTGTTCCAAATCCTAACTCTGCTATTAAAAGATTTTTTTTGGTTTTTAATTCTAAATCTAGATTGCAGCCTTTAATAAATGTGTAAAAACTTTCTTTAATTCCGTGCTTTGGATTGTAATAGATGTCATCGAATTTGCTTGAATATATTGTTTTTTCTTTAAAAATTGGCTTTTTCATTTAATTTTATTATTTCATATTTCAAGCTTACAGAATTTTGTAAGCTTGAAATATTTGATTTGATTGATCAGAATAATAAGTTATTATTTATAAATTTTTAATTTTTATTAAATATTTTATAAAAATTAAAGCTAAGTAGCTAAACTTAGCTTTTTACTCTTCTATTATTGCAACTATTTCTTTTGCTTTTAGTATTAAATGTTCTTTGTTTTCGATTTTTACGGCAGCTCCTGCATACTTTTCGTAAAGTACAGTATCACCAACTTTTACAGTGATCTCTTCTTTGCTAGAACCAATAGCTATAACTGTTCCAATATTTGTTTTTTCTTTTGCATTTTCTGGTATGTAAAGTCCTGAGATTGTTTTGCTCTCAGCTTCTTTGATTTTTATTAAAACTCTATCAGCTAACGGCTTAATATTTTTCATTTCAAACATCTCCTTATGTAATAATATTAAATATACGAAAAAATTAAGAGTTGAGTCAATATATTTATATGGTGCTTGAAAATTAAATTAATTTTCAAGATAATTTTGTTATTAGAATATCAATTTAGGCAGGGTAATGGTTTGATAACTGTAAGTAATTTGGAAGTTGCATTTGGAGAGAGAGTTTTATTCAAAGATGTAAATATTAAATTTTCTCCTGGAAATTGCTATGGAATAATTGGTGCTAATGGGGCAGGAAAAAGCACTTTTTTGAAAGTGTTAGCGGGAACAATTGAAGCTGGTAAGGGTGAAATATCTATTCCTAAAAGTCAAAGAATAGCAGCTCTTGAACAAGATCAATTTGCTTATGATGCATATAAGGTTATCGATACTGTTATTATGGGTCACAAAAGACTTTATTCTGTTCAAAAAGAAAAAGATGAAATTTATAGCAAACTTGATTTTACTGATGAGGATGGAATTAGAGCTGGGGAGCTTGAAGCAGAATTTTCAGAGCTTGGAGGATACGAGGCTGAATCTGGTGCGGCGGTTCTTCTTAAGGGCCTTGGAATAGATGAGGCAATTCATAATAATTTAATGGGTGATATTGAAGGGGCTTTAAAAGTTAGAGTTCTTTTAGCTCAAGCGCTTTTTGGTGATCCTGATATATTACTTCTTGATGAGCCTACCAATAACCTTGATCTGCAATCTATTAAATGGTTAGAAGAGTTTTTAATTAATTTTGAAAATACAGTTATTGTTGTATCTCACGATAGACATTTTTTAAATCAAGTTTGTACTCATATTGTTGATATTGATTATGGTAAAATTCAAATGTATCTTGGAAATTATGATTTTTGGTATGAAACAAGTCAGATTTTAAACAAGCAGCTAAAAGATGCTAAAAAGCGATCTGAAGATAAAATTGCTGAACTTAAGACATTTATTCAAAGATTCTCTAGTAATGCATCTAAATCTAGGCAAGCAACATCAAGGAAAAAGTTGATTGAAAAAATAAGGGTTGAAGATTTGAAACCCTCTTCAAGGAAGTTTCCTTATGTTAATTTCAAAAGCGAAAGGGAGCTTGGAAAGAATGTTCTTACAATTAAAAATTTAATAAAAGAATTTGAAGGGAATTTAATTTTAAATAAATTTAGCATTATTATTGAATCTCAGCAAAAGATTGTTTTTTTGGGAAATCCCATGTTTGCAACTTTTTTGTTTGATATTATTACAAATGAAGATAGAAATTATAAAGGTCATTATGAATGGGGATCTACTGTTAATTTTTCATATTTTAATAAAGATAATGGGAAATACTTTGATTTGGATTTAAATTTGGTTGATTGGCTACGTCAGTATTCAAAAGAACAAGATGAAACTTATATTAGAGGATTTTTAGGTCGGATGCTTTTCAGTCAAGATGAAGCTTTAAAGAAGGTAAATGTTCTTTCAGGGGGAGAAAAGGTAAGATGCATGCTTGCTAAGGCTATGCTTAGTGGAGCTAATGTTTTAATACTGGACCAGCCCACAAATCACTTAGATCTTGAGGCGATTACATCTTTAAATGCTGGACTTAAAGAGTTTAAAGGAGTTGTTCTTTTTACATCACACGATCATCAATTTATAGATACTGTTGCTAATAGGATTATCGAGTTTACTCCAAAAGGGATAATTGATCGATATATGACTTTTTCTGAGTATGTTGATGATGCTAAGATCAGAGATCTGAGAAATAGTCTTTATGGCAATAATGCTGGGTTTAGGCTTTAGTAACAGGTTTTAGAAACTCAAAAGGGTTTTTATTTTGAGAGGTCTATTTTTCATATTTGTGTTTTCAGCTTCTTTTTTAAGGCTTTATTCTGGTGTTAATTTATATTTTCAAAAAGCCTTAACTGGCAAAGTTACGGGCAATCCAATTATTGATGAAAAACGTGATACTATTACGGTTTTAACAAAAGATAGATGGCTTATTACTTATACAATGTCATTTGAAAAAAAATATTCTTATAGACTAAATAGAACGCCATATCCTTTTCTTTTGAAAGATTTTGATAATGGGTATTATGTTATTACAGTTAGAAATGAAGTTCAAAAGATCAGAAGAGGAAAACTTGTTTGGAAGTATAAGCTTGATTTTTCACCTTTGAACGCCCCTGCTATAGGGAATGCTAGCATTTTAGTTCCTCTTGTTAATGAAAAGGTTGTTTCTATTGATTTAAATAGCGGGAAAAAAATGTTTGAAGTTAACATAGGAGGCAGGCCCGCTACTTCTCCTGTAGTTTTTGATAATGGTGATTTTTGTATTGCAAGTGAAAATGATGAAATATTTTTGTTTGATTCTTTGGGCAGTAAGAAATGGTTTTCCAGGCTAGTTGCTTTTCCTTTTTTGCTGATGATAAATACAAGAAAAGAGATAGTTGTTGGGCATAATTCAGGACATATTGTTGCTTATGGGAGAGATTTTGGTGAAGTTGTCGGTTCTATTAAGTTGAATTTCCCTATTAATTTTTTGTTTGAAAAGTTTAATGGTGAGTATGTCGCAATTTCAAGTGTTGGTATGCTTTTTGATTTGAGTAGAAATTTTAAGCTTAAATTTAAAAGAAAAATGGACTTTGAGATTGAGAAAGCTGTTCTTTATAATAATAAAAATCTTTTAATTTCAACCAAATCAAATGGAATTTTGTTTTTTGAAGAGGATTTTGATATATCTTTTTCGGATGCTAAGCTTAAGAGCTTAGCAGGACTTAGTGCTAATTCAGGCATTATTGTCTTAGGTGGAGATGATTGGGTTCTTAGTACTTATTATTACGAATACGACGAAGAGCTTGATGTTAATGTTTGGAACCATTTTGGAGGCAATAAGTATAATCAAAGCAGAATAGATTTAAAAGAAGAACGTTTTGTAGATTATGATAAAAATTATTTACTTCTGGAAGAAATCCTTAATTCTAATTATAGTGATGCTGCTTATAATAAATTTTTAGAGATTTTGGATTTTCTTGTAGCTAAACATGGAAATTTTCCCACAAAATATTTAAATTTATATGAAAAAGCTTTTAATGTGTGGCTTTTGCCAGAAAAGAGGTTTGATAGAATTGCTTCAAGAGGCAAGCTTTATAGATATTTTGTATATGTTAATGATGAGGCTTCAATTAAGAGTTTTATTAATTTGGCAATTAGAGAGAGAGATATTAATAATATAGTTACCATAGTCCAAACTATTACTAAATTTGAAAGTTATTATGGGCAAGATTGTATTATATACAATTACATCCAAAATATAGTGCTAAATTATCAAGGTAATTTAGAAATAGCTTATTCTGTGATTTTAAATTTGAGAAATATAATTTTAAATTCAACAGCCGAACTTCTTAAACTTTGTAAGCATAAGTATATAAAGTTATTAATGTTTATGAGGCGGCAAAATTTTTCTGAAAATATTAACAAGTACATTAATGAAATTATTTCAAGTATCCAAGATATTTCAATTATGCAAGAGAATTAGTTGTTTTGTATATAAATTCGATTGTGTTAAAATTAGGTTTAAATTGGTGAATTTAGTTGGTAAGGTAGATTATAATTAAATATAGGAGAATTTCTTTTATGAAAAAAATGTTACTAATCTTTAGTTTTTTTCTTATTTTCTTGAATGGATTTCCCCTTAATGCAAGGGAAGTTGATAAGGAAAAATTAAAGGATTTTGTTAATATGGACCTTGAGTTTGTAAATTATAAAGGTCCTTATGATACTACAAATACATATGAACAAATAGTGGGTATTGGGGAGTTTTTAGCAAGACCGTTGACCAATTCCAATAGCAACTCAAGTTATTATGGTAAATATTTTATTAATAGATTTATTGATGATCAAGATAAAAAATCAAGTGTTGATGTTTTTTCTATTGGCAGTAAGTCAGAGCTTGATAGTATATTGAATTTAAGAAGAATTCTTACAGGCTATTTAATAAAGTCTTTCGATTATGACAGGTCTAGTGCAGAATTAATTGCTAAGGTTATTACAATATATAATGCTGTTTATAGAGGGGATTTGGATTATTATAAAGGGTTTTATATTGAGGCTTCTTTGAAGTTTTTAACTAAAGAAAATGCAGGTCTTTCTAGGGTTTACAGTCAGTGGGCTGGAAAGACACAAATATTTATCCCCCTTAAAAAGGATATTCTGTCTGGAAATATTGAGTCTGACATTGATATTGACAGTTTGGTTACAGATAAAGTGGTAATAGCTCTTTTAAGTGAAAATGAAGCAGGTGTTAACTTTGTAAGAGATATTACAGATATTCAAGGTGAAACTCATAAGGCAGATCAAGATAAAATTGATATTGAGTTAGACAATATTCATGAAAGTGATTCCAACATAACAGAAACTATTGAAAATTTAAGGGATCAGCTTGAAAAAGCTACAGATGAGGAGCATAAAAAAGAGATTGAAAGTCGGGTTGATGCTAAAAAGAAGCAAAAGGAAGAGCTAGATAAGAAGGTAATCGATCTTAATAAAGCTCAGCAAAAATTAGACTCTGCTGAAGATAATTTAGATGTTCAAAGAGATACTGTTAGAGAGAAAATTCAAGAGGATATTAACGAGATTAATAAGGAAAAGAATTTACCAAAACCTGGTGATTTAAGTTCTCCTAAAGTTGATAAGCAGTTGCAAATAAAGGAGAGTCTAGAAGATTTGCAGGAGCAGCTTAAAGAAACTGTTGATGAAAATCAAAAAAGAGAAATTGAAAAGCAAATTGAAATCAAAAAAAGTGATGAAGAGTTTTTAAAAAGTAAAGTTGATAAGACCTTAGATTTTGATCGAGAATTAAATTCTAAAGCTTTTGGCAAAGAAAAAAGTAAAGTCAAGGAAGAAAAAATAATCAAAGGTAAATCACAGGAAGGCTTAGGCGATTCGAATGAAGATGAAAATCTTATGATGTCAGAAGATCAAAAACTTGAAGATAAAAAATTAGATAGTGAAAAAGAATTTAAACCTGTTTCTGAGGAAGAAAAATTAGATAAGATTTCCAAGTCTAGTAACAATATTGGTGAATTATTACCATTAGATAAACTTTCTTATAATGACATTGATTTAAAAGAGAAGGCCGATAATAAAGACGCTAATTTGAAAAAGACCGAGCCTCAGGTTAAAGACCAAGCTATTTCTTTGAATAAGGATTTGACCAATATGCCTATAGATTCCAGTAGTCCTGTATTTTTAGAGGTTATTGATCCAATTACAAATTTAGGAACTCTTCAACTTATTGATTTAAATACTGGTGTTAGGCTTAAAGAAAGTACTCAACAAGGCATTCAGCGGTACGGAATTTATGAACGTGAAAAAGATTTGGTTGTTATTAAAATGGATTCAGGAAAAGCTAAACTTCAGATACTTAATAAGCTTGAAAATTTAAAAGTGTTATCAGAGTCTAGTTTTGAGATTAATAAAAATTCATCTCTTTATGTTGACTCTAATATGATTTTAGTAGCTGTTAGGGATAAAAAGAGTAGTAATGATTGGAGATTGGCTAAATTTTCTCCTAAAAATTTAGATGAATTTATTCTTTCAGAGAATAAAATTATGCCTTTTACTAGCTTTTCTGTGAGAAAAAATTTAATTTATTTGCAAGATGAGTTTAAAAACTTAGTTATTTTAGATTTAAATACTTTAAAGAAAGTTAAATAACTTTACAGTTGAATTAAATTTGAGCAACTTGTTGAAAAACTAAAAAAGCTAAAAACCTTTGTTTTTAGCTTTTAACGTTTTTTCGGGATGGTGGGATTCGAACTCACGATCCCCTGCTCCCAAAGCAGGTGCCTTAGCCACTAGGCCACATCCCGAATGAAGCGCACCAATTAGGACTCGAACCTAAAACCTACAGATTAGAAGTCTGTTGCTCTATCCAATTGAGCTATTGGTGCATTTTAAATCCCAATGATGAGTATATCATTTTGAAAAATCCTTGTCAACGAAGTTTAAATATCACCTTTACTTTGTATATTATTTATTTTTGTTTTGTGTTTGTAATGTTTTATAATTTTTTTATGATTAATCTTGATTTGATTGTTGATGAAACTTTGTTTAGATATCCTGATGTTAAACCTTTTTTAAATTATAAAAACAATTATGAACTTTTAATAATGGTGATTTTAAGTGCAAGAACAACAGATAATTTGGTGAATAAAATTTCTCCATACCTTTTTGAAAGGTACGAGAATTTTGAAAGTTTATCAAGAGCAAATGTGAGGGATGTTGAAAAATTAATTTATAAGACTGGTTTTTATTCAATGAAAGCTAAAAATATCGTAAATTGCTCTATTGATATTTTGGAAAAATTTAATGGTGTTATTCCAAATAATATTTTTGACCTTGTTAAGCTACCTGGAGTAGGTCGGAAAACAGCAAATGTTATTCTTGGATCTGTTTACAATAAACCCGCAATTATTGTAGATACTCATTTTAGCAGAGTTATTAGAAGACATGCACTTTCTTTGGAAAATTCTCCTATTAAGATTGAGTTAGACCTAAAAAGAAAAATAAAGCCTTGTAAGCAGTATAGATTTTCTATGGCTATCAATAAGCATGCAAGAGAAATTTGTACTTCTAGAAGTGTAAGTTGTGATAATTGTTTTTTGGAAAAATTTGCTCCAAGAGTTTGTTAATTTTTTATTTAAGTTTATTTAAGATGAAATTAAATGTTTCATTTTTTTTCTCAGCTGAAAATTTATAATTGCTAGTATTATGTTTATACCTATTAATATAAGTAAGGGATTGATCCATATCCATAGATATTTATTGCCCATTTGCATATAGTTGAGTAGTTCTCCAAGGCTGGGATATAGATTTTTATCTTGTTTTTGTAAAAAACTTACTACTTCAAAAGTAGTAAGACTTCTTCCCATTTGTAATGGAATTATAGATGATATTGATGAGAATACTTCTGGAAAAATATGATGCAATATTATTCGCATTTTGCTTGCTCCCATAGCTTCACTGGCTTTAATATAATCTAAATTTTTTATTATTAACGTATTGTTTCTTGCAATAAAAGCAAATCTGATCCATCCATGAATCAATGCTAATAATGTTGCTGTTTGAAGCATATTGTAAGTTTCTTGTTTTAAAAAGTAATAAAAGACTAAAGACACAATGTAAAAAAAAGGTAATGTTTGCAATGTTTCGATTGGTTTTGAAATTAGCATGCAGATTTCAAAACCAAACATGCCAATTATTGTTCCAATAAAGATTCCAATCATTGCAGAAATTGTTGCATAGCTTAGTGAAAGTAGAATAGAGTTTCTGGTTGCAATTATTAATCTTGCCATAATATCTCTTCCCATTTTGTCGATTCCTAGTGGATTGTCTTTTGTGGGCGGCATAGGTACATTTTTATTAGGTTTTAAATAGACTTTATTTGGATCTTTTTTATAGATTGCAATTTTTGAATTTTCATTAACCAGTGACGGAGTAATAATTAGTAATACAATAAATAGTTGAAAGAGTACAATATAAATTTTTTTTATTATTGTATCTGGTTTCATTAGCTTAAAGTGTCCTTATATGGGTTAATTTTGTAAATTAGTATATCTGTTATTATATTTGGAATAAGCATAATGAAAACACCAATAAAAATCAAATCTTTAGAAATAGCATAATCGTTGAATTTCAAAGCATTTAAATATAAGGCTCCAATTCCATCAATTTCAAACATTGATTCAATCATTGATGCTCCAAAAAAAGCAGTTGTAAGAATAGGTCTCATGTTTGTGAGCAGTGGTGTTATTGATGGAATTAATGCATGTTTTAAGATTATTTGCAATTTATTTATTCCTCTTGATTTTGCAGCTTTTATGTAAAATTCTGATAAAGTTTTGTCAAGGGATTGTTTAAAAATTACAGAATTAAATATGAAGAATGAAAAAAACCATGCAAATCCACCTATTATTAAATTTTTTGGATTTAAATTAAGGTAATATATTAAAGACAATATTAAAAATACTGTTAAATTTCTTGGCATGGAATGGAGTAATAGCATTAAATATTCTAGAATATTATTTATCAGGTTATTTTTTATGTAAATTTTCCAAATTATAATAAGGACTATTGCTGCAATATAAGAGAGTAAAGCACCTGGAATTGAGACTTTTAAAGTATTGAATATTTTTTGAAAAATTATTTTAGTAGTTGGCTTTCCTTTACTCAGGAGAGAGTATCGATGATCTCCCCACAGTATTCCTTCATTTTTTGTTTTGTACATTATATATGAATTGCCGGCTATATGCTTTAAAAAGCAATCTTTTTTTAATCTTGATTTGGGGTTAAAGTCATGTATCAGAGTGTATCTTTCTATACTTTTATATACTCCAATGTATTGTAAGTAATTTTTTAGGACGTTTGTTTTAACAAAAGGAGTATACTGGCGTTCATTTGAAAAAAAATTTACTAATGATACGCAAAAAAATGATGCACAAATTAAATTGATTAGTAAATATATTGCATTTTTTAAGATAAATATTTTCAATAAAGACTAATCCTTAGAGTTGTTGGAAGCAAGTTCATTGCGTTTTGTAATTTTTTTGGTTTGAATAATACAGCTTGATAAAAAATAATAAATTAAACCTATTGCTATTGATATAAGGTAAAAGTTTTGGTTTTTGGAAATCGGTTTTTGTAAGGTTAATATTTGTCCTTGGGTATATTGATCTTTATTGTTGTTGATTTTAATTACTGTTGAGTTTTTTGGGTAGTAACCCAATTTGTTAGCTTCTTTTAGAATTTCTGATTTAGATACTTGCAGGTTAATATATCTTGCTTTTAATTCTTTTTGAATTTCTTTTAGCTTTTCGATGTGGTTTTTTATCAATGTTAAATTGTTATCCAATTTTTGATAATTAACAAATCCTCGTTCCCCAAATATGGGAGCCATTATAAAGTAGCTTAGTATTCCTGAGTAAAAAGACATTGCAATTTTTTTATAAATAGTCATATATCTTGTAATTATATTCTTAATATACTATATTTACAAGTAGTTAAAAGTTGGTTTAGAATGTAGTTCTATCTATTGAGTAGTTTTGGAGAGTAAGTTTGGCATGAAGGAAAGTGTTTTTTTTATCAAGGAAGGTCCCAAAGAAGTTGATTTTGATATTGAAAAAGTATTTTTAAGAAGTGAGTCTGTTGATGTTTCTACAGTCTCAGATAATCTTAAAACTTTTTTAGATGAAAAGCTGCTAAATCTTGATAACATATTAAAAGAAAGGCATGGTGAGTTGATTGATTGTTTAAGAGACGTTGAGTTACGTGTTGAGAGAGTTGAGAAAGAAATGCTTGACAATAGTCATAAGCTTGTTCAAAGGGATTTCATTTCTTACGATTCGAAGGATTTGGAAAAAAAGTCATCCGAAACGGATGACTCATTTCCTAAAAAAGAAGATAATTTGCCCAATATTTCTATTGAGCAAGATGAATTAGATGCGCTTCTTGAAGGTATCAATTATTCCTCAAAAGAAAATGACGTAGTTCAGCATGATGTTAAATTTAATAAAGATAAAGAGTTGAATTTGAGTAGCAATTTGTATGTGGCTGATAATTTTTCTAATAATGTTCTTAAAAAAGAAAATGTTAATAGTGAAGGTGATAATGTGTCCATAGGAAATATGGATCTAAATAATAGTAACGATCGCGGTGAAAAATTAGAAAATTTTGTTACAGAGCCAGACAAATATTTAGATTCTGTCAATAAAAATTTGGATAATAGTTATTCTTTGGGAGATAAAGTGAGTGGAGAAGATCCCCATTCTATTACTGCTAATTGTGATGACTCTGTAAAATTGGAGAGCCTTGTGGATAATAAACAACGTTTAGGTTTGATTGATGAGAATGAAAACATTGAGCATGAAAATGGTGGCAATTGTGCGATTCTTAAAAGCTCTGATGAACGTTTTGAGCTAAAAGAATTTGATGATTTTGAAAATATTTTAAAAGAGGACCTAGATTCTAAGACTGCCGAGGACTCTTTTTCTAATGCTGGAGAGAAAAATTTGCATGATAATTTGAAAGATGAAGCAGATCAAGATCAAAGCAGTGATATTGCTAATTATAAAAAACCTAATTCTCAAGACATAACTAAGGAGACTGTTCCTTATAATTTTAATTTTAATGATGTTGAAAAGGTTGTGAGCAAGTTTAGTGCTGAAGAATCTTTAAAAAATGTTATGCTAAATAGCGATGAAAAAGCCATATTAATAAATTTTATTGATAGGGTAGAAAGTGAGCTTGAGTTAAATCCTAATAGAAATATTTTTAAAATTAAACAAGAGTATGAGGTTTTAAAAAAAGTTAAATTTTTACTTACCAAAGGTTAAAAATCCATTCGTTTAAATTCTATTTTTTATAAAAATTTTTAAATTAATTTTTTGATACCCGGGCGATTTTTTGTTTGATATAAATTTTACTTTTAAAGTATTATTCTTAAAGCCAAACAACATCTTATCTTTTGATAAAATGTTGTCTTTGTCATGGTGTTACATTTTGATTATATGTTTTTATATATAAGCAAGATTAATCTGCATTGTTGTGATGTTCATGATGATCTTCTTGATTATCATTGCTAGAAATATTATCTTTTTCTTTTAATTTTTTTTCTAAGTTAAATACATCAAAAAAAGTCCATTTGCTGGTTATGTAGTAATGTTCATCTTCATCTTTTTTGATTAATATGTCTTTATCATTTTCTTCGTTTTTATTGAAATAAACTTCAATATTATTAATACTTTTATTGCTCCATTTGACTTCAATCTTGTATTGAAGATTATAGTCATTTATTTTAGATTTATCGATTTCAAGTCCGTCAGCTTTAAATTCAGCAATAATATTTAAAGGCCTTTCCTTTATCAATTTTTGGTTATTTAAAAAATAAAGACCATCTTTAGTGATAATCTCATAGTTATTGTTTATATTATTCTCATTTTCCTTGTTTAATTTTCTTATTATTTGGAATGATAAATTTTCTAATTTTGTGTTTTTTTCTTGAAACAGTGTAGTATCTGAAAATGTATTGTAAGAATTTCCTTTATATGATAAGAAAATATTTTTTGTTAAGTAAACATTTGCGTCACTACCTTTAATGTATGCCAGTCTTGAATCGCCTTCTCCTGGTTTTCCAACAAAAATTTCTGTTAACAGCTTATTATTGTTATCAAATAATTTAAAGCTTGGGTTTTCTCCAATTCCCAGTTCTTTGTGTTTTTTTTGATCTCTACTTACAAGTTTATTTTTTTCAAGCTCGTCTAATGCTTTGATTAGAGAGTTAACTTTTTTATTGTCAACAGGAATATTTTGGTTATTATATGTTAGTGCCCAATCTTTGCCAAGTTTTGTTAGTGTTCCTTCATGCTCTGTTTCAATTTTAGAAATTAAATTAAAGTCAAAATCAAAAAATTTTTCTTCCAGGATTCTTGCTACTTTATTTTCATTTGAAAAAATTATTCCCAATAAGAATGTAGATGTTAATAGTATTATTATCAATATTTTTATTTTTTCTTTATTGATTGAGAATATTTTGGGTTTTGTCATAAACACTCCTTTGTTCTTATTAATTTGCTTTTCTTTTTCTGGTAAATCTAACAAGTCCAAATATTAATATTATTGTTGGAAGAATAATTAAGTTAACAATTATTAATGAAAACTTTGCATTTACCATTTCGTTTGAAGAGCTTGCAAATTTTAATTTAGCTCGTACTTCTCGAGACTTAATATTAAAAAATTCTTCCTTTTGCATTAAATAATCTGAAATTCTTCCTGATAGTTCAAAGTTTGATGGAGAACCGTTGTACATATAATCACTAAATATCATGCTTGATCCTGTTAGGATTATTTTAGAATTTTTTGAATATTGATCTTTATAAGGACTTTTAATTTTTCCTTCAATTGCATATCCTAGCATTTTAATTTTATTTTCTTCGAATTTATTTGGAACTTCAAATGCATTCAAAGATACGTTTGAAAGATTAGGTTCTTTAACTTGCCATGATTGTTTGGAACTTGCAAATAGAGGTAAAAATTTTACTTCTGTTTCATCTTTTTTTATAAGTTCTAATGAGCTGCTCCAAGGAATTGTAGCGGTATAAAAATTTTTAAGTAATGGCATGTCTTCTTTTACAATATTGCTTTTGTCTATTAAGATCCACGGATAGTAAGTTTGGAAATTGCCACCCAAGAAGATTGTGGGTGCCCTTTTATCAAGAATAATATTATCGTTGTATTTTATACCATAACTTTCAAATAGATCAAATAGGCTTGATTTAATAGGAGTTATGCCATATGGATTTTGAGGATTGTAGTCAATTGCACTTGTTGCAACAAATATTTTCCCATCATTAACAATAAAATCGTCAATTTTTTTTGCAATTTTTTCATCAATTTCTTTAGCGCCAATAATGAATAATCCATTTATATCTTTTCTAATGTCTTCTAATTTTTCAGTTTTTAAATCTATTTCTTTGATTTCAATTCCAAATGCTTTTTTCATTATTTCGTAAAAGTTTTTGTGTGCTTCTTTTAAAGTGCTGTCTCCAAAAGCAAGCCCTAAAACTTTTTTTGTATTGTTTATTAGCTTGTCAAGTCCATTTGCAAGGTCATATTCTAAATTACTGATTTCTGTTACAACCGGTATTACTTCTCTTTTGCCTTCGTAAATAATCTCAATTCCTGAGTATATTTTGAGTATTGAGAGCTGATTAATATCTCTTAAGTCTATTTGCTGAGAGGGAATACCAATGTGCTCTAATGGTGTTGAAATTTTATCAGCATCAACTTCTTTATAAATTACCTTGCCTTTTGAAGCATCAGAAAAACTTATTAAAAAATTTTTTATTTGGCTTGGAAAAGCAAAATAGTTTTCAAGGCTTCCTGAATTGTAATATGTTATAAATATTGTTTCATTTGCACTTGAGAACAAATTTTTTGTAACTTTAGATATTGTAAAAGCTTTGTGTTTTGTAAAGTCTATTTTAAAAATGAAAATAGATATATTACAAAAAATCAAAAAGATTATTGTAAGGTTCAAAGTTAGGTTTAAAACTTCATTTTCTTTATTTTTCATAAATTTATCTCCATTTTTTTAGTGTTATGCTGTATGTGCTTAGTATGAGAAATGTTATTGTGAATGTAATAAAATAAATAAAGTCAGATAAGTTTAATATGCCCATATTAAAATAGCTAAAGTGATTAGTTATTGAAACGAAATTAAGCATTTCTCCTATGATATTTTCTTTTCCAAAGATCATAACCAATTTCCCAGAAAATAGTATTAATATTAATGTAAATACGGTTAGAATGTAAGAAACTATTTGGCTTTTTGTAATAGAGGATATAAATGTTCCCATGCTTAGCACGGAAAGGGAATAAAGAATTATTCCTAAATATTGAAGCAATATTATCCCGAGGTCAAATTCACCCATGAAAATTGTCATTATTGTAAGAGGTAGGGTAAGTGAGAATAGTATTAAGGTAAATATTTTAAGTGTAATAAATTTGCCCAAAACTATTTCTTGAGGGCTTAGCGGTAGGGCATAAAGAAGCTCAATGCTTCCTGTTTTGTGTTCTTCTGAGAATATTCCCATGCTGAGTGCTGGCAGTACTAACATTAAAATAATAGGCATTGAAGAGAAATAAGAGGTAAGAGATGCATTATCTTTAATAAAAAATCCTGATAAAAAAATAAATGAAAAATTTATGAATATTAAAAAAAATAGCATCACAACGTATGCAGTTGGTGTTCCAAATAATATTTTTAGTTCTTTTTTAGAAAGCGATAAAGATTGCTTTAAATCTATTTTCATTTTTATCTCCCCTTGGTTAATTTGCTAAATATCTTTTCAAGGCTTTCATGTTTTGGGATCATTGCTTTTAAGATTATATTATTTTTTACTATATAGCTAAAGAGATCCTCTTCTGTTTTACCTTGAGATAGTTTTAATGAAATATTTAAATCTTTTTCGTGTTCTTCAATTTTTATTAACGTAAAAATATCGTTTTTGCTGTTGAAAATTTTTTTCTCATTTTCAAATTTTTTTAAAACTATTAATTCTATTTCAATCTCTTTAAGTTTATTTTTAATAATATTTTCTTTTGTGTCATCAGCAGCAATTACTCCGTTGTTGACAATAATTATTCTTTTACAAATAGATTCTACTTCGCTTAGTATGTGTGAAGAGAATAGTATTGTACTTTCTTTAGCAAGCTCTCTTAAAAATTCTTTAAATTCAATTATTTGATTTGGGTCAAGGCCATTTGTTGGTTCATCAAGTATTACAAGTTTAGGATTGTTTATTAAAGCGCCAGCTATTCCTACTCTTTGTTTAAATCCTTTTGAAAGTTGAGAAATCAGCTTATTTTCAACTTCTTTTAATTTGAATATACTTATTACTCTGTCAATTTCTTTTTTTAATTTGTTAACACCTTTTATTTCTGATATAAACTTTAAATATTCCTTGACAGAAAGCTCTGGATAAAGAGCTAGTTTTTCAGGAACATATCCTATTTGTTGTAGTATTTCTTTTGAATGCTCTACAATATCTTTTCCAAAAATTTTAACATTTCCTTTACTTGGATAGTGAAATGATGTTAAGATTTTGATTAATGTAGACTTTCCGGCTCCATTTGGGCCAAGTATACCAAGCACTTCGCCTTCTTTAACCTTAAAGCTAACATTAAATAATGCTGTAAATGGTCCATACATTTTAGTAACTTTTTCTACATTTATCATATACCCTCCTATTTAATAATAAAGTTATTTTTGTTTGCTTGAAGTCTCATTCCATCTCTTGTTAAAAAGATTTCTCCGTCTGGATATTCCAATTTTGCCTCCTTTAGTAAGTTTTCAAGATCTTTTTTCAATGTATATCTTTCACTAAAATGGATAAGTCCTGTTTGTAAAACTTTTGCTTGTTTGACAATATTTGCAGCTTCACCAGCTGTTAAGTGAAGTTTTTTATCTGCTTCTTTTTTTAGCTCATTCTTAAATGTGCTCTCAATTATTACAAGGTTAAAGTTTTTGATTTGCTGTATGAGTTCTTTAAAATAACCAGTATCTGTGATGTATGCAACTTTTAGTCCTTTTTTAGATTTTCCAAGTATTTCTGATGGCTTTATAATTTTTCCGTTTACTAGTATTTCTTTTCCATCTTGCAGGGCTTTTCTAATAGGCCCTTTAGGAATATTTAACTCTTCTGCTTTTTCTGTATTGAATTTGCCGGGTTTATCTTTTTCTATAAACAAATATCCAACACATTCTATTGAATGTTTTAGTTTGGTGTATTCAATTTTTTTTGTTTTATCTTCATATATTGTTTTTTCGGTTTTATCTATGATTATTTCTTTATAAATTATTTCATAGTTTTTATATATTTTGAGCATGTCTATATTTGCTTTTGTATAGTTTTTTATTCCAACAGGTCCAGCGATTATTAATGGGTCTTTTCTTGTTTCTCCACTTTGTGACATTAGCATCACTATTCCGAGTAATCCTGTGATGTGATCAGCATGCAAGTGCGTAATACAAATCATTTTTATTTTTTGCCAAGATATTTTTTGTTTTCTTAAAGACATTTGAGTTCCTTCTCCACAATCGAATAAAAAATTTTCTCCATTGTATTCGATTAGCACGGACGACAAATATCTATTATGGAGTGGCCTTGTTCCCCCAGTTCCTATAATATTAATATTAAATCCCAAAGACTATTCTCCTGGTTTGTTCTGAAAGTATTAATTAATTTTAATTGCTTTGTTAAATTTTGCGTCACTTTCTAGTTTCTCTTTGGATAAGAATTATTTTCGCTCAACTCAAACATTATATTATTTTTTTTTGAATTTACAAATATTAAGAGATATAATTGCTTATTAGTATATGGATTTAAAATTTTTGATTTTAGGAATGATCCAAAGTATTATAATATTTTTCATATCTTTTAATATGATAATGATTTGGAATTTTGTCAATTTTTTCAATGTTATTAACTAGTAAATTGGATAAGTATGGTGCCATTGATATACCTCTTGTTCCAAAGCCATTTAATATGAAGATATTTTCATACTTAGGGTGTTCTCCCAAGAAAGGTTCTCTGTCAAGAGTTGAAGGTCTTATGTGGGCTTTTTGACCAATGACTTTGCATTTTAGATTTGTTATTTTTTTAAATTTTTCTAATAATTCTAGTTTTGCCCATTCATTTGTAAGTGTGTTCCAAGTGTTCCATTCGTAAGTGCCCCCAAGGTAAAATTTATTTCCTTTTAAGTGAATTAAAGATACGTGTCTATTATAAATCTCTTTAAAATTTAAATTTTTGCATTCTAATAAAATGATTTCGCCTTTTGCAGGCTCAAATGGGAGATAAGAAAAAAATCCTTTGAGTTTTTCTTTATATCCTTTTGCAAATATTAATTTTTCAAATTTTAAATCTTCTATTTTGAAAAAACTCTCTTCAAGTTTAATTTTATTTTCCTCTATATTTTTGTTTATATATGATTGTTTTTTGATTAAATATTTTTTAATATTTTCTATATAGATTTTTGTATTAATCCTAGCACCTTTTATTATCATTCCGCCATTAGAGTCGTTTGAGAAATTGTAAATTTTTCCATCTTGTATTTTCAAAATAAAGTTTGTCATGTTTTTATCATTTTCAAGTTTATCAAGTAGTTCATATTTTTGATTTTTAGTAGTAAAGGGTCTAAATATATTTTTTTCCATAAAAAAGTCGGATTTAATAGTTTTTTCAATTTCTTGATAGTAATTTTTTGCAAATTGGAAAATATGTGGTTCTTTCCAGGCAATGTTCATTTTTCTGCCCATAATAGGATTAATAAGCCCACCTGCTACTATTGTTGCTTTTGTATCTTCATCGTCAAAAAGAATTATTTTTTTATTTCTTTTAAGTAGTTCGTAAGCAACGGTGCTTCCTGCTATTCCTCCTCCGATAACTGCAAATTCATGGTGCATTATAAACTCCTTTTTAAATATTACTTAATTTGTAAAAATTTAGATTATTTTTTGATTTTAATTAAGTTTAATTAAATATTTATTTGTCTTTTGTTTTTAGAAATTAAGTGTAATTGTTTAATTTTTGTGCTTTTTTATCATTTAAAAACCTTTTATTTTCAATTATAATATATCAGTATGTTTTTTATAAGGGATGTTTTATGACTGGGAAAGAAGATAATGATGCTTGTGCAATACATGATAAATCATTGAAATTGGTTTTAAAGAGCAGATCAATAGTTATTGCTGGCGAGATTACTAAGGATGTTTCTAGGCTTTTTCAGGAAAAAATATTATTGTTAGAGACTTTAGATTTTAAAAAGCCTATATTTGTGTATATTGACTCAGAAGGAGGCGATATTGATGCTGGATTTGCTATTTTTAATATGATTCGTTTTGTTAAGCCTAAAGTTTTTACAGTTGGAGTAGGGCTTGTTGCTAGTGCTGCTGCTTTAATTTTTTTGGCTGCAAAATTAGAAAATAGATTTTCATTGCCTTTTGCCAGGTATTTATTACATCAACCCTTGAGTGGATTTAAAGGAGTTGCTACAGATATTGAGATTTACACTAATGAGTTAAATAAAGTTAAAAAAGAACTTAATAATATTATTTCAAAAGAAACGGGTCAAAAAATTTCTAAAATAGAAAAGGATATTGATAGAGATTTTTGGTTAGACAGTAGTGCTGCGAAAAAGTATGGACTTGTATTTGAAGTTGTTGAAACAAAGTATCAACTTGAAGAGTTTATTTCCGCTTAGTGTTTTATTTTTTTCCTGTAATGTTGTAGGTACAGATTTTAGTGTTTTAGAGCTTAAGGTTGCAAATTCTAATTAAATGGTGACTTTTTTCAAGGGTTACTCGATTCTGCTTACAATATTTTAAATCAAAGTTTTGATTTAATAATTATTAAAAACCTTGAAAATAAAAATGTGCTGGATTTAATTAATAATAGAGTTTTATTTAGAACTTTTAAGAATGCTTATTTTATTGATCAAGGCAGAGGCCTTTCTGTTAGTATTCTTTCTAGGCGCAAAATAAATATCAAAGTTTTAAGTGTAATGCAAGATTTTTGCGATTTAAAATTAGGATTGCTTGTGGATTTTAAATTTAAGAATAATCACTATGGTATTGTTATTTATAATTTAAGCAAGGATTTTATTAAAAGTTTAACTAATTTGCAAGTTAGTGAGCAAATTTTATATTTAAAAGCCCAAATAAATAAATTGATGTTTGTTTTAGATGAATCTGAATTTGTTATTTTTGATTTATTAATCAAGAATGGATTTTTTAGTTTAATAAATGATTCAAGCAATATTTCAATGTTAGCGAATAAAATCGATTTTAGAGTTCTTTCTAATTTTTTGCTAGGTTTTCTTTATATTCATTTATGTTTGTAATTTTAGATTATTTGCATAGCAATTATGTTATTGAAAATTTTCCTCAAAAAATAGTTATCAATTGAGTTTATATATTTATTTTCTTATTTAACTTGACATTATAATATATTATTATTTATCATAATATTCTATGCCGAAGTGGTGGAATTGGTAGACACACAGGACTTAAAATCCTGAGGAGGAAGCTCCGTACCGGTTCAAGTCCGGTCTTCGGTATTTTTAGATTTTTTATTTATATTTCTCAGCCAATTTCTTGTTTATAAAAATTCCCATCATAAATGATGCTCCTAAAGATGTAAAAGATGTAAAGCTGATTTTAAAGTTCAATTTTAATATAATTAATATCATTTGTAGAATTGATCCAAAAATCAAGCCTTTTGATAGATAAATAAAATTATTTAAGTGATTATCTATTATTTTCTTTATTATCAATATTGATGTAATTATTCCTATTGTTGCAGCTGTTGCAAATATTGTAATAAGAGTAATGTTAAATTCAGACACAATAAGTATTATTTCTTTATAAAAGCCAAGTAGCAAAAGCATTGCAGATCCTGAGATTCCTGGCAAGATCATTGATGCTCCGCTTATTGTTCCAGAGGATATCAATAATAAGTGATATTTTATTGAATTTTTGTCTTTAGGTATTGTACTCTGCAATTGCATATTAGATTCTTTAATTATTAAGAAGAGTGCAATAATGGCCATGCCAATAAAAAACAATAAATTGTTTAATATTTTTGTATTATTATTTATTTCTTTTATGGGTATTTCTGTGTTTAGTGTTAGTATATTCCCAAATGCTAACCCTATGAAAAATGCTATTAACAGTGCCTCTATTATTCCATTGTTAAAAACATAAGCTTTAAATATTTTTGCAGTTAATAATATTGAGGTTAGCATTCCTGTTGCTAAAATAGTCAAAAATATTAAATTTTTTTTGATTTCTGTGAGTTTTAAGATTCCTGAGATAGAGTCTATTATTTTATAATAAACTTTTAATATTAAAGCCAGTGTTCCCCCAGAAACTCCTGGGATTATGTTTGCAATTCCAAGTAAAATTCCTTTGATATAAATATTAAGCATTTTTATTGTTATATTTTGAGTATTTTTGATTTGAATGTCTTACCTGTCATCACCTTCACCATGTATTGTTCCATTTTCATGTCGTTTTTGTATTTTTTTTAAGTTTGTAAGAGCAACGTCTTCAAGTGTAATGCCCAAATTATTGCTTAAGCTTGACAAGTACCATAATACGTCTCCAAGCTCTTTTTTAATTGATATTAAATACTCATCATCAATAATGTAATTTTTGTCTCTTCCCAGTTTTTTTATTTTTTCAACAACTTCTCCAGTTTCACCAGCAAGGCCAAGTGTTGTTAAAATTAATTCTTCTTTTTTATTTTTATATATAGCAGTATTTTTTGCTCTTTTTTGGTATTCGTTTAGCTCCATGTTGAGAGTCAGTTTATTACAGTTTGTTATTATTTGCAAGTCCAAACAGGATTTATTTTTTTTATAATTTTTATTATATTTGATTAATTAATCGCAAAAGAATTTGTACTATGAATAAAACTTTTTTGTTATTTAAAGTAGTTTTCTTTTTTTTTAAAATAATTTGTGTTTTTTCTTATCCAGAAATAAAAAATTTCTCAAGAAAAGATCCTATTTTTTCTGATCTTAAAATTAAAGTTTTAAAATATAATAAAAAACAGCATATTCCCTTATTTTTTTATTTATATAAAGTTAAAAAAAGAGATACTTTTTTTAAAATTGCTAACAAAATAAACGGATGGCAGTCTGGCATTGCTACTGTTAATTTATTAGATTCTCCTGTTGTGAGTGTTGGGCAAGAGATTCTTATTCCTAGTAAAAAAGGAGTTTTTGTTTTTGATAGTAAAGATTATAGGTTTAATAATTTGCTTTTAGCAACAAGGGATCTTACTAAAGCTGAAAAGGTAAAAGTTAAAAGGAACGATAGAGTTTATGAATTTTATTTTTTTGATTTTGTTAAGAATCCAGATTTTGGACTTTTTTCTGGCACAGAGTTACTTTTTTTCTTAAATTCTAGTTTTATTTTTCCTTTAAAAAAATTTATTGTTAGTTCTGATTTTGGATTTAGAAATGATCCTTTCACTGGCAATAAAAGTTTTCATACGGGAATAGATCTTGCAGCTCCAATGAATACGGAAGTGTATTCCTCTTCTTCGGGAATAGTCATTGAAGCTGGATACAATGATCTTTATGGCAATTTTGTTGTAGTTGGTCACAAAAATAATATTAAATCTCTTTATGGGCATTTAAATTCATATTCTGTAAAGATAGGGGATTTTGTTAAATCGGGTGAATTGCTTGGAAGAGTGGGGCAAACGGGGCGTTCAACAGGGCCCCATTTGCACTTTGAAATATTAAAAAAAAATGTTCCCATTAACCCTTTAAGGGTTTTAAAGTAAAGACAGGTTGCAGGCTAGCTAAATATATGATATTATCAAATTATATTGATTATTAATAAATAATAGTGTATAATTGTCTGTTCGATAAAAATATTTTTACACTTTTGCACCAAAATTTTAGAATAAAGTGTTTCATTTTAATATAATTATTGGCATTAAAAAATTTTTTGGTTTCAAAACTATACATCCAATTTAAATTAACATTATTTTTTTATATTGATTATAATTTAATAATTTAAAATAAATCTTATTGATCAATCTGATATTCGATTATTTTATTGTGTAAAGTTTTTCTTCCTATTTTTAGTATTTCGGCGCATTTGCTCTTGTTATTTTTAAAATGAAAAAGTGTTTGTTTTATTATTTCTTTTTCAGCCTTTTTTAGGCTAATTCCTATTGGTAGTGTTATTTTAAATGTAAGATTTTCATTATTTTTTATTTTTGCTGGTAAATCTTCTTTAGTGATTTGTTTACCTTTTGATAATATTAATGCGCTTTCAAGTACATTTTTTAATTCTCTAATATTTCCTGGCCAATCGTAATAATAGAGAGCTTTCATTGCATCATTAGAAAGAGTTTTTTCTTCTCTATTGTTTGCCTTTGCGACGTCTTTTATTAGTATGTTTGTTAGATAGGATATATCATCTTTTCTTTCTCTTAAAGGCGGGATGTTTATATTAATGATGTTTAATCTATAAAATAAATCTTCTCTAAATTTTCCCTTTTTAATTTCCTCTTCAATGTTTTTATTTGTTGCGGCCAAAAGCCTGATATCAACTTTAATTGTAGCCTCTCCCCCAACACGTTCAAAGGCTTTGTTTTGCAGTACTCTTAAAAGTTTGACTTGAATTTCAGGTGAAATTTCTGCTATCTCATCAAGAAAAATTGTGCCCCTGTTTGCAAGTTCAAATCTGCCTTTTTTTTTGGAAATTGCTCCAGTGAATGCACCTTTTTCATGCCCAAAAAGTTCACTTTCAAGGATGCTTTCAGAAAGTGCCGCGCAATTTACTTTTATAAATGGTTTGTCATTTCTGTTTGAAAGGTCAAAAATAGCATCTGCTATTATTTCTTTACCGACACCGCTTTCGCCTGTTATAAGAACAGATGCATTTGATTTTGCTATTTTTATTACAAGTTCAAAAATTTTTTGTATTAATAGTGATTTTCCCATGATTTTTTCATAGTATTTTAGATCTTTTCTTATTAGTATATTTTCTAAATTAGCATTTTCATCATTGTTATTTCCTTTTTTATTTAGAGACCTTTTTATTATTAGCAAAAGCCTTTCAAGGTCTAATGGTTTTGTTAAAAAATCGTAAGCGCCTTCTCTCATAGCATCTACAGCAGAATCAACTGTTCCGTGGGCTGTTAGAATAATAAAAGGTATTCCTAAGTTTTTTTCTTTAACTATTTTGAGCAATTTTTCTCCAGATATTTGAGGCATTCTCAGGTCAGATATTATTACATCAAGATGTTCATTTTCAATTGTTTCAAGAGCTTCTTCTCCGTCACTAGCAGTGAAAACAAAGTATCCTTCATCCTCAAGATAAGTGGCAATTCCTTCTCTAATATTCTTTTCATCATCGGCTACAAGTATTTTACTCATATTCAATACCCTTCGATTAAAATATTTTTTTTATTTAGTTTAGGAAGTGTAATTGTAAAAATAGTGCCTTTGCTTTCTTTGCTTTCCACAAAAATTTCACCCCCAAGCTCTTTTATTATTTTATAAGAAATGGTAAGTCCTATTCCACTTCCTTTTTCTTTTGTGCTAAATTGAGGTTTAAATATTTCTTCTTTTACCTCATCTTTTATTCCGTTTCCGTTATCTTTTATGTTGATATGTATTTTATTATCTTTTTCGAATAGAAAAATTTCTATCTTTTTTATTTCTTTTTTTGTTTCAAGTAGTGCTTCTTCTGCGTTTTTAACTATGTTTATAATAACTTGTTTTAAAAGTTTCTCATCAATAAGAATATTGCTTATTTTGTTTAAATTAAGCAATAGTTTTATGTTTTTACTTTCTAATCCGGGATTTAACAATTCACATACACTGCCTATTACTTGTTTAATGTCTTTTTCTTGCAAATTGATTTTTATTGGTCTGACAGTTAATAAAAATTCTGTCACTATTTTATCTACTCTGTTTATTTCTTCTTTTATTACTTTAAAGTAATTTTCAGCTTTACCATTTTTCATTTTTTGTTTTTCAATTTCTTTTTTTAGAAGTTGTAAATTTATATCGATTGCTCCAAGTGGGTTTTTGATTTCATGGGCAATATTTCTTGCATGTCTTGTAAAAGAGGCCAAAGCCTCAACTCTTCTAAATAGTTCTTCTTTCTTTTTTTTCTCTTTAATGTCTTCGATTAAAATAATATTGCCTTCAAGTTTTTTTTCTTTTACATAAGGCATAAATGAAATTTTAATATATATGCTGTTTGAGATTGGAACTTCTAATCCTATTATTTTGTCTTCTGTTCTAACTAGTTCTTTTATTAAATTTATTAAGATTGGAATTTGAATGTCATCAAGAATTTCTATTTTTGATTTAGATGTTAAAGCTAAAATTTGGTATAAAATCTTGTTTGAGTAGATTATGTTGTTTTGTTTATCAAGCACAATAATTCCTTCATTAATTGATGCAAATATTCCGTCATATATTTCTATTTTTTTGTAAATTTGTTCAATAAATTTAGTTTTCTGTTCATTAGATAATTTGTTTAGCTTTGTTAAAGCTTTTTTGAAAAAATTATTCATATCTCCTCATAATTTAGCATCAAGTTTTCTATTATTAATTTTTTATTTTGATTATAGGGACGATATTTGTAAATATTTTTTAAATGCTGTGTGTATTTGAGATATTGATTTATGTTTATTTTGTTTTCTAAAAAATCTTTTCTAATGTTAATTAAAAGTTCGTTTAAAAATATTTTAAAGCTTTGATCATCTTTTATAAAATCGATTTTTTCAAGATTAAATATGGATTTTTTTTCTTTTATTATATTTAGGATTTTTACCAATTCTTTTTTTATTTTTTTGCTTTCTTCTTTGTAAAATAAGGCGAAATATTCCTCAATTGTTATATCTTTATTTATTAGGAAGCTTTCTTTAAATATTTGAATTTCTAAGCTTCTTTCTGGTTTTGTGAAATTGTAGACTCTAAGTCTTGAAAGTATTGTTTTTGGTATTTTGTTTTTATTTCTTGCTGATAAGATAAAGTAAATGTTTGAAGGAGGTTCTTCTAGTATTTTTAAAAGTGAATTGTGCACGTTAAATGATAAATTTTCGATTTCGTTTATGTATATTACCTTTGATTTTTCTTTTTCAGAAAAAATCCAAGTTTGAAATTTTTTTACATCATGAACGGTAATGCTATGATTTAATTCTTTGTTTATATTTTCTATATTTTTTATAAGCTCATTTTTTATGTTTTCATTGTATTCTTTTTCATAATAAACAGAATTTATGTAGTTAATATTTTTTTCTATTTTTTTTAAATTTTTTTCATTACTGAAATAACATTTTGTAAAAATTACAGTTTTAATGTATTCCAGATATTTATTTGCTATCTTTTGTGAATTTGTAGAAAGATGTGCTTTTGCTTCTACTGTATCAAGATTTGAGAAAATAAGTAAATTGGGGTTTGTTAAGTTTTTTATATTTAATATTTTTTTTGCAAGCTCAATTGCGCTGATCTTTTTTGATGAAAATTTTTCTCCTAGTAAAAGAATTGCATTTGGCAGTATTTTTTGATCATATTCGTTTATTATTTCCTTTGCAATCTTTGGAAGCATTGTCATTATTGGCTCCTTATTTTGTTTTTGAAATTTTAAATAGATAGTTTATTCCAGGATTTAAATAATCAAGCAGTTTGCTTTCTTTTAGGAAATATTCAGGTTTAAATATTTGTTGTGAGTGTATTATGTAAACCACGATTGCAATTATTCCAAAAGCTTCAAGTAAACCAAGCACCAAGCCTAATATTCTGTTGAAAAATAATAATTTAAGCTGACTTATTATTGATTCTATTAATGATTGTAGGATTAAAAATCCTATATGTATGAGCAAAAAAAATACAAGTAGTGCTTGAATGTAGGATAGTTCAACAATAGGTTCAACCAGTTTTCTAAACTCTTCAGTTTTTTTATAAAGCAGTAGTATTAAAACAAAAACTTCAGCAAATCCACTAATTTCTTTAATAAATCCTCTTAAAAACCCTCTAAATCCTAAAGATGTAAAAACTATTATTATTAGTATGTCTACTATTCCTGTTATTTTTACAGGATCGTTTGTTATCATTTAGATTTTGTCTCCTTAATATCTTTTATTAGCAATTTAGCTATTAAAGTTGAAGAATGCTTGTTGTTGAATTTTTTGATATTCTCTTTGAGAGAGCTGATTTTTTCTCTATCTTTTAAAGTTTCTTTTATAATTTTTAAAATATTTGTATTTACAATTTCATCTTCATCTATATAAATGCAAGCATTTTGATTTTTTAGTAGTTTTGCATTTTTAATTTGATCTCCTCTAGAGCCTTTTTTAAATGGAATCAAAATTACACATGCACTAGCATTTGCAAATTCTTTTATTGCTCCAGCTCCAGCTCTGCTTATTATTATATTGGAAAATTTAACTATGCTTGCCATTTCTTCTGCGTTAAAAAATTGTCTTCTCAGGTAATTGTTTTCTCTAAGATCATTTAAGTTTTTTCCCGATTGATGGATGAAGTAGATTTCAATATCCTGTTTAATACAGAGCGCAAGGTTGTTTAAAGCATTAGCTCCAAGAGATCCCCCAAGTATGCTAACAATTGGTTTGCTAGTGTGTTGTGTCAATTGTTTAATGGTTTTGGGGTTTGGATTTAAAAATTCTCTTCTTATGGGAGATCCTGTGTAGACAATGGTTTTGTGGTTTTTGAAGTATTTTTCACTTTCTTTAAAGCTTATGTGTATTTTATTTGCAAATTTAGAGTTAATTTTTGTTGCAAGTCCAGGGTCTAGATCCATTTCGTGGGTTATTCTTTTTATTTTTAGCAAACTAGATGCAATAATTGTAGGAGTTGAAACAAATCCCCCAGTTGCATAAATAATTTGAGGTTTATATTTTTGTAAAATGTAGAAGCTTTTTATTATTCCAAGTATTACTTTAAAAAAGTCAGTAAAGTTTTGAAGAGAAAAATAGCGCCTAAGTTTTCCGCACGGAATCGAAATAAATTTAATGTTATTTTGTTCTTTTATTAATTTTTCTTCTATGGAATTTTTTTTACCTATCCAAAAAAATTCAATTTCATTGTCAAATTCTTTTAATGCTTGTATTATGGATATTCCTGGAAATACGTGACCTCCAGTTCCCCCTCCTGTAAAAAATATTATTTTTTTATTTGACATATTTTTGCTTACTCATAAAAATATAAAGTACCCCCTTTGTAGTAAATTTTTTGTACATTTTATTCTAGCAATATATTGCAATTCAAATATTTCCTTTGTACTAAAAATCGATTTAATCTTTAAAATTTAATTTAATGAAATTAAAATTCAAAATGTATTTTTTAAAAAATTTTCAATCCGAACCCCTTCTTTTTTTAAAGAATTTTCTTTAATTGAATCTTTTATTATTAAGTGAATAGCTTTTGTTGTTTTTTCTAAGGCCTTTTCTATTTCGAATTTTTCCAAGTAACCTATAAGCAAGCTAGTAAATAAATCTCCTGTTCCACTGAAATTTTGTTCTAATCTTTCTAAGAAAAATTCTGAGTATTCGTTGCTTTTAGGATTGTAGCAAATGTTTCCCAAAAGATCCCCTTTTTTGACGCTTGTAACAACTACTATTCCTTTTGTATCAAGATTTAATATTGCTTTTATAATATCATCTTTGTTGTTGAGTTGTGAGCTTTTGCTTAGCATTTCAAGTTCTGTGATATTGGGTGTTATTATGTTTGCGTACTTTATGATTTTTCTAAATCCACTAATTATTTTATTATCAAATATAGGGTAAATTATTCCATCGTCAGCAAACACAGGGTCAATTACAATTTTTTCAAATTTTATTAATTTAATTATTTTTTCTATTGCTATTTGTTGTTTTTTGCTTCCTAGAAATCCGGTATAGAGTATGTCAAAGTTTTCATTTTGCTCTTTCCATATATTGATAAATTTTTCTAGATGATCGGTTAAATCCACTATTTCAAATTTTTTATAAGCTGTGGAAGCAGAAAGGACGGCTGTCACAAAAGGACAAACTTGCATATTAAACGAAGATATTACTGGTATACATATTGTAAGAGATGTTCTTCCCATACTTGAAATATCATGCATTGCTAAAATTCTTTTCATTATTTTTTCCTTTATGCTGGTTTTTATAATTTTCTATTCTTGAGTTTACATCAGTTTCAATTGAACTTTCTCCATATTTTAAATACATATTAAATCCAAGTCCCGCAATCATTGCTCCATTGTCTGTGCAAAGGTCAAGAGGAGGGTAGTAGGTTTGTATTTTAAGCTTATCTATTTTTTTTCTTAAATATAAATTGCTTGCAACACCGCCTGCTATTACCAATTTGTTGATTTGAGTATCTTTTATTGCCCTTTTTAATGGGGTGATTAGATTTTCAAATGCGGCTTTTTGGAAGCTTGCAGCTATATTATTTTTTGTTGTTGGATTATCTTTGCTTTTGAATTTTTCGAGTTGGTGTATGCAGGCTGTTTTTAATCCGGAGTATGAAAAATCATACCAGTTTTCTTTTTTTTTAAAGGTGGTAATTGGAAATTGAAATGTATTTTCATCTCCATTTTTAGATATTTTTTCGATGTTTGGACCTCCCGGAAATCCCATATCGTAATGTTTTGCTACTTTATCAAAAGCTTCCCCACAAGAATCATCTAGAGTTCTTCCAAGAATTTCAACATCGTCGAAATTTTTTTGTTTAGCAATCAATGTATGTCCACCACTTAATAATAATGATATAAATGGATATTCTATTTTTGAGTGCATTAAAGGGGCGTAAAGGTGACCTAAGATGTGATCAATGCAAATAATAGGTTTTTTTAATGAAATTGCTAGACCTTTAGCAAAGTTTAATCCAACTATTAAAGACCCAATAAGTCCAGGTCTAGATGTTACAGCTATTAAATCAATTTCAGATATTTTAATATTTGCCTTTTTGAGCGCTTTTATGCAAACAGACATAATAGCTTCAGTATGAAGTCTTGAGGCAATCTCAGGCACTATGCCGTAATATTTTTTGTGTTCTATTTGAGTTAATTTTATATTGCTTAGAATATGAATTCCATTTTCGACTACAGCTACGCAACAGTCGTCACAAGAGGTTTCTATTCCAAGTACTTTCATTTGATTGTTTCCTCATAAAGATTTAATAAGTTTTCAAATTCGAATTCCTGGTTTAAATTAGGCTCTTCTTTTTTAAGGACTTTTAGCGTATTTTTAGACCAAATGTGTCCAATTACTTTTACCACTCCGTTTTTTCTGGCAATATTTTTTGCTTTTTCAAGCTCCTTGATTACGGACTCTTCTGTATCTTTGTTGTCAAGAAATACGTCTCTTTTTTCTACTTTAACTCCAATTTCTTTTCCTATTATTTCTGGTACGCTTCCTGCAATAGTTACACTGTCAAAAAAATATCTATCAATCTCTTTAAGCTTTTCTAAAATGATTTTCATCAAATTTTTATTTGAAGTAATTAAACTGCCCATATGGTTATTCATTATTTTTGCATCAGGATACTTTTTAAATGCTTTCTCGATTTTTTCGTGTATTTTTTCTTTTTTATCTTTTATGTTTATATGAAATTTTTCTATTGAATTTCCATGTTTTGATTGCATTGGGAAATGTATAATTACTGTTTTGTTAGCATTTTGTAATTTTTTGTATAGACTCATTGATTTTGGTAAAAATGGAATAATAGCATAATTTATTTTAAGATTAAGTTTTATAAATTGTTCTAACATAAATTCATCATAACCCACGTCATCGATGATTAAGTAAAACTTAGGTTTGCTTTTATCTTTTTTATCTTCTTTGTTGTTTTTTGTTATTAAGCTTTCTTTTTGTATTTTTTCAAACTTATTTTTAAGTGGGGCATTTGCAATTTTTGAATTGTTGTTAAAATAGAAAAAACTTGCACATACCTGAGCTATTGCAATAACAATAGAAATTATAATAAAAATTACAATAACAAACTTGGGTTTTTTAATATAAACATTCATGACCACTGACTTACAAGTAGACCAGAACATGTCATGAATGTCAATGTTAATTTATCTCTTCTTTTAGTTTTTTAAGAACCCTTTTTTCAATTTGTCTTACAGTTTCTGATGATATTCCAAGTTCTGTTGAAATATCTTTTAAGGTGCTTTTTTTGGGACTATTGTCTAGATTATACCTTTTTTTGATTATATATCTTTCCTTTTCATTTAATTTTGTTTCAAGTATATAATTTAAATGTTTTAGAGTTGAATCTTGTTCAAGGGTAATTTCAGGGTTAAAAGAATTATCCTCGTATAGATTTAAGAGTGTTGAATTTTCAGACCCTTCTATTTCTTTGTCCAGAGAATATTCTTTTTCAAGATAGGGAATAATTTTTATATACTGAGCAGGAGATAAGTTGAATCTTTTCATTATTTCTTCTTTTTTGGGCGATTTTTCTTCTTCTGTTAAATATTTATTTATTTGTAGTATTAGATTTTCTTTTCTGTATGGTACTTTTACTAGCCTGGTTTTGGTGTTTAATGCTCTTTGTAGTGATTGCTTAATCCAGAATGATGCATAAGTTGAAAATTTGGTATTTTTATTTGGGTCATATTTTTCAGCAGCTCTTATTAATCCCAAGTTACCTTCTTGAATTAAATCTTCAATTTTTAGTCCTTTGCCAGCATATCTTTTTATTATTTTTAAAACAAGTCGCAAATTTGCATTTATCATTTTGTTTTTTGCTTTGGCATTGCCTCTTTGTATTTGTCCTGCAAGTTTAATTTCTTCTTCGTGAGTAATCAGCTTGTGTTCTCTTACTGATTTTAAATATATGTTCAAGTCCTCATTACTAAATATATTCATAGTATTATATTTTCTCCCCTTTCTTGAATATTGTGATTAAGTTTTTACTACTTAGCTTTCATGCAAAAATTGTGCCAATTTAATTTAAACCCATTTTTAAATTAAATTGGCTATAATTTTGAGGTTGGTGGGTATTTATCGAATTATTTATTTTTTTTGTAATTGGTTGTAAATTAAATCGGCAAGTCCAAAGCTTTGAGTTTGTGCTATTTGCTTTGCTCTTTGTTCGCAAAGCATGTCTTCAAAGATTTCTTCTACTTGGCCTCCGTTTAGCAAATTTTGATCTTTGTTAAGAGTTTTTTTCATACTTTCAAGCATTTGCTTAATAAGCATAGCTTCAAATTCTAAAGAAGCTTTTCGGAGTTCTTTGTTTTTTTGAAAGGATTTTTTTATTTCTATAGAATTTTTAAAATTATTTATTTTATTTATTTGATTTTTAAATTTTAGATTTTGCGAATTAATTAAATTTTGTGAATTAATTTTAGTTTCCATCAACTTCCTCCAAGATTAGTTCCCCATTTAATTTATTGATTTTTTGTGCAGCTTGAATTATTTGAATCAATTCTTTATTGCTAAGATTGTTGGAATTTTTTAATATAAATTCATTTAATTTCATTGAGTGTACTTGAATTGTTATTTTATTATTTTTACTTATTAAAACATTTTGATCATCTTTTTCAATGGAAAATATAAACGCGCCTATTTTTGCATTTTCACTTGCTAGAATAATACCATTTTTTTTGTCTATTAATATCTTAGGGATAGTTTCTATTTTAATATTTTCAATCTTTTCTAATAGGCTTATGTTTTTTACTTCTATTTCTATTGTGCTGTCCGATTTAATTTTGTTGTTGATTTTTTTAGAGGTCAATATTTTATGAATTTTATTTATTAATGTATAATTTCCTTTTTTAAGAATTATATTATAACTGTAGTTAATATTTTGATTCTCATTTATTATTACACTATCTAGAGTATATCCAGATCCTTTTGACTTATTATTGGTCTGTATGATTCCCGATGCAATTGCTATTATTTCTCCCTCTTTATTTTTAAGATTTGTTTTTAAAAGTATTCCATTTGTTAAATCTTTTGAGTCTAATATTGATGCAATGCAAGCTTTATGTTTTGAACCTTTGACTGTATTGCCTTTTACTTGGAGGCTGACATTTACTAATGCAATATTTTTACTTTCTATGTTATTAGAGCCTATTTCATTTGTTATATTGTTTTCTTCTAAAATTTTAATTATAAGGTCTTTTTGTTTTATGGAGTCTTCTTTTCCAGCAAGCCCTACTACTATTCCAATACCTGTTAAAAAATTTGTATTTGTGGGATAAATATCAGCAATCTCTCTTAATTTTACGTTCTCAGACGGACTATTGTTAAATGATTGTTCTGTTTTTATTCCTGTTGAGTCTTTGCTTGTTTGGGCCAATAGACTTGTTGCAAATGTAATTAATACCAATATTAGTTTGTTCATTCTTTACCCTATTTATTTTATTTCTTTAATATCTATTATTTTATATCAAGTATTACAATTGATGAAACTTTTTTCGTCAAATTACCAATTAATCTTTGATTTGTTAAATATCTGTATTAAGGATAGATTAAAATTAATAATTTTTAGATTAAGGAAAGCAAAATGAGACGTTATTCTTTTTGCACATTATTTAATCTTATCTCTTCATTTTTGACTGTGTTGTGTATAACTGTATATTTACTATTGTTTAATTCATTTAGACTTAAAACATCATTTATTCTTGTTGTATTAATTTTGTATTTAAAGTATGTGTTGTGCTCATTAAGGATTTCATTTTTTTTTAGATTTTCTTTTGCAAATACAATTGGTTCGATTATATCGATGTATATATTAATGTAATTGTGTCTTTTGTAGCTTTCAAAGTTTTTTGCATAATAAACCAGAGTTTTTTGAATTGGAATATTTTTGTATGAGTTGTTGCTTTTTACTTTAAATTTTATTTTTTTGAAAAATTTATTTTCTATGTTTATTTCAGATTCATCAAAGTTAAATTGAAGTATATAGATATTTTCATTTGATAAATTTTTTGTAATGTAATAAATCATTTCAAAAATTATTGATTTTTTTGTCAAATGTGGAGGGACATATATTTTTGATAAGCTTTGATCGTTGCATATTTTTGAATACTTTTTTGAAAAGAAATATGCTTTACTAGGAGTAATGTTGAAGCATAAATCATGGGTGATGCTTATAATTGAGCTTGTTGTAAAAAATAAAATAAAAATAAATAATCTTTTTTTTATTTTATTGCCTTTTTAAGTTATTTGCAATTCCTAACATATTGTCAGAAGTTTGAATAGCCTTTGAGTTTATTTCATAAGCTCTTTGAGCTACTATCATTGTTACCATTTCTTCAGCAATAGATACATTTGACATTTCAAGTATTCCTTGTCTTAGTCTTCCCATCCCTTCACTTCCCGGTATTCCTGTTATTTCTTGGCCTGATCCAGCTGTTTCTTTAAATAAATTGCTTCCAATAGCACTTAGTCCTGCAGGGTTAACAAATCTTGATATTTCAATTTGTCCAAGCTCTATTGGTTCGTTGCTGTTATCAATTTTTACTGAGACTATTCCTTGTTCAGATATTGTAATTGAGCTTTGGATATATTCTTCTGGAAAAAATATATTAGGCAATACTTTGTATCCTTGGCTTGTTACAAGCTCTCGATTAGAATCGATTTTAAATGATCCGTCTCTAGTATATGCATAAGTTCCATCGGGCATAAGAATTTTGTAAAATCCATCTCCTTCAATGGCAACATCAGTGAGTAAATTAGTTGATTGCATTTTTCCTTGTTCAAATATTCTTTGAGTAGCGGCAATTTTTGTTCCGTGACCGACTTGATTTCCAAGTGGTCTTAAAGTATTTTCAGTTGCAGGAGTTCCCGCTCTGTTTTGCGTCTGATAAATCAAATCTTCAAATTCTGCTCTTATTTTTTTAAATCCTGTAGTATTTACATTTGAAAGATTGTTGGCAATTGTGTCTACATTATATTGTTGGGCAGTCATCCCGCTTGCTGCTGTCCATAATGCTCTCATCATAAAATATACTCCTTAATATTTTCCAATTTCATTTATTAATTTTCCTAAGAGGCTGTCTTCGGTTTGTATTGTTTTTTGATTAGCTTCATAAGCTCTATTAATTTCAATCATTAAAACCATTTCGTTAACAGCATTGACATTGGAAGCCTCAAGTGTTTCTGTTTCTATTTTAGGCCTTAGTGATATATCAATTTCTTGTGCTTTGCCAGATGTTTTTGTATCGATCCATAAAGAATTTCCCTGTTTTTTGAGAAATCTGGGATTTTCAAAATTTACAATTCTAATGGTATCAAGCAGTTCATAATTTTCCCAGGAATTTTCATATTCACTAACTAGTCTTTTGGGGTCTGATGCAAAGTTTGAATTGTGAAAGATTTGCCCCTGAGGTGTTATTTTAAAATTATTTTTTTTAAGATATATATATCCTTTTTCTCCTAAAACGGGAAATCCACTTTTTGTAACAAGTATTCCTTCTTTTCCAATAGTAAAAGAACCGTTTCTTGTATATCTCTCTCCATCTGAAGTTTGTATTACGAAAAATCCTTTATCGGTGAGTGCTAGATCTAATGGATTGCCAGTAGTTTTTAATGGGCCTTGTTCAAATACTGTGTATATTTCATTTTCTTCAACCCCTGTTCCTAGTTTGCCTACAACCGGAGCTGTTTCAAGATGTCCTTTGGGAAATTTATAAAGTCCATCATCATTTAGTCTTCTTATTAGCATTTCTGGGAATGCTTTTTGAATGGATAGATCCTTTTTGTATCCAATAAGATCTATATTTGCCAAATTATTTGATACTGTATCAAGCTTGCGCCTTTCTGCCATCATTCCGCTGGCGGCTGTATAAATTCCTCTTACCACGTTTAAATCCTTAAAGACAATTAACTTTATTAATATTAGCATTAATTGTCCTATATGACAAATAATTGACCCATTGTGGTTTTTAATTTTATATTTTTTGTCTAGGTTTTTATCTTAATAATTAAAATTATAAAATAAGTTGTATAATGATGTTTGTGACTAATTTTTAAGTTATCTATCTTAATGAGTAATTTAAAAAAGCTTTAATTTGGATTATTTGGTTTTAAGGAGGATTGATGACTAGACTTTTTTCAAAGTTTTTTCTTTTTTTTTGTTTTGCAATTCTTTTATTTGCAAATTTAGAAGATTCAAATAAAAAGGACATTGTTAATAAGGATAATAACCCTGATTTTGAAAATGAAGTTTTAGGATATTGGGTTGGTTATGATGATGTGAGTAATATAAAAAATTCTGTTATTTATGTTTACAAATATAATGGAGAAGTTTATGGTCGAATTTTAACTGTAATAAAAGATGGCAAAGAATATGATGCTAAAAATCCTTCAGGAGACACTGTGGTTGGTTTTGAAAATCTTGCAATAGAGGGTCTTGATTTTATGTGGGGTCTTAAATATTCTTCTTCTTCTAAAAAGTGGGATAGGGGTAGAATAATAGATCCTAAAAACGGTAAAATTTATAATTCTGAGATGAGTGTTGATAGTGAAACTGGGAATCTTGTTACCAAGGGGAAAGTTTGGATTTTTGGCAGAAGCAAAATTTGGACAAGAGCTAAAGATGATGAAATACCAAAATTAGATTTGCACAATCTTGTTCCAGCGCCCCCTGTAAAAAAGTAAATTTGGCTTTTAGTCTTGCTATTTTGAAAAATATATAAACATATAGTTGGGATATAATTAGGTTATGAAAAATAAAACAGAATATTATGATCAGTTTATTTTAAAAATACCCGATTTTCCTAAAAAGGGTGTTCTTTTTTATGATATAACTAGCGTTTTATTAAAACCCGAAGTTTATAGTTCATTAATAAATGAGGTATATTCTTTTTATAATTTCAAAAAGATTGATTGCATTGCGGTTGTTGAGTCTAGGGGATATTTGATAGGTGCTCCTTTGTCTTTAAAAATGCAACTACCTCTTGTTTTAATTCGAAAAGAGGGTAAATTGCCCAGAGAGGTTTTTAGTGAAGAGTATGAACTTGAATATGGTTTTGGGAGAATAGAGGTGCACAAAGATGATGTTAGAACGTATTCCAATATTCTTTTAATAGATGACATATTAGCTACCGGTGGAACTTTAAAGTCGTCTGCGGTTTTACTAGAGAGAGCTGGGGGCAAGGTCAAGGATATTTTTTGTTTTATTGAGCTTTGTGGTATTAATGGTAGACAAAGTCTTGAAAGTTATGAAGTCAATTCCCTTGTAAGGTATAATTAATTTAATGCTTGACTTTTCTTTTTTATTAAATTTAAAATGTTTAGTTGAGGTAATATATGTATGCACTGGTAGAAATAAATGGTAAGCAATATAAGGCTATTGAGGGTGAATTTTTAAAAATAGATAAAATTTCTTCTATTGAAAAAGATAAGTTGGAATTTAATAGCGTTTTGCTTATTAATAAAGGCGGAGAGGTTAAAATAGGAAAGCCTTATGTTGTAAATTCTCTTATTAGATGTACCTATAAAGAAGATAAAAAAGATAAAAAGATTATTTCTTACAGATACAGAAGAAGAAAATCAAGTGAGAGGAAAGTTGGGCACAGGCAAACCTATTCTTATATTTTGGTTGATGAAATAGTTTTTTAAGTATATTGATTAATGTTTTAGTAAAAGTAAAAGACGATGTAATCATTTATCTTTTAGCCAATGGGCATGCTATAAGTAAGAATAACGTTAACGTTGTATGTTCTTCTTTTTCTTTTATTTTGAGAACTTTTTTTAGCGTTCTTGATCTTGAGGGTGAGGCTTTTGTTGTGAAAAATTCAAAAAGAGGTTATTTAGAATTTAAGTCCTTTTTTAAGGATTTGAGCAAAGAAAGTCTTTTTTATTATAGTAGGTTTTTAATTAGAGGCATAAATGATTTGTGCTTTGAGTATCCCGATGATATTAAAATAGTTTTGGAGGAAAATTAATGGCAACAAGTAAAAGTGGTGGTAGTTCAAAAAATGGACGAGATTCTATATCCAAGCGTCTTGGAGTTAAAAGAAGCGGTGGTCAGTTTGTTAAGGCTGGGGAAATAATTGTTAGACAAAGAGGTACAAAGTTTCATAAAGGCAAAAACGTTGGCCTTGGAAGAGATTATACAATATTTGCGCTTTCATCTGGTAAGGTGGAGTTTAAAACTGTGAAGGGACGAAAATATGTAAGTATTGTTTAGTATTAATTTAAGGGATTGGAAATTTTTAGTTTTAATTGAAAAATTGGAGAGAGTTTGTATAGCTTTAAGGACTCTGTAAATATAACGGTAGTTTCGGGCAATGGTGGTTCTGGATGTGTTTCTTTTTTGAGGGAAAAGTTTAATGCAAAAGGTGGTCCAGATGGTGGAAATGGTGGGAATGGTGGGAGTGTAATTTTCAAGGTGAGAGAAAATCTTAGCACTTTATCTTTTTATAAAGATGGTCATGTGCTTTGTGCTGAAAATGGTAAACCTGGAATGGGTTTTAGAAGAAGTGGTGCTAATGGTAAAGATTTGATTCTTTTTGTTCCTCCAAATACAGAAGTTTATAATGAAAATGATAAAGCTTTTTTATGTAGGCTTAAAAATTTAAATGACGAATTTGTTGTTTTAAAAGGTGGCAGAGGGGGTCTTGGTAATTGGAATTTTAAGACTTCGGTTAGAAGGGCGCCAAGGTTTGCTCAACCGGGGGAATCAGGCAATAGTTTGAGTGTGCGTCTTGAACTTTTTTTGGTTGCAGACATTGGGCTTGTTGGCCTACCTAATGCTGGTAAATCTTCTCTTCTTAATAGAATAACCTCGGCAAAATCTAGGGTCGCAAATTATCCTTTTACAACAAAGATTCCTCATCTTGGCATTTTGAGGCGCTCTTATGATGATTTAATTATTGCAGATATTCCCGGAATAATTAAGGGCGCTAGCTTTGGAGTAGGACTTGGGACTAAATTTTTAAAACATATTGCTAAAACTAAAATTTTAGCTTTAGTTATTGATGTTTCTGAAGCAAATTTTTTAGAATCATACAGCATTCTTTTAAATGAATTAAAATCTTATAGCCATAAGCTTTTTAATAAAAAAAAAATTGTTATTGCTAACAAACTTGATTTGGATGGTTCTGAAAAAAATTTTGATTGCTTGATAAAAACTTTAGGAAAAGAAAAGGTTATTGGCATCTCTATTTACGAGAATATAGGAATTGAGGAACTTATTAAAGAATTTTTTATTTTGGCTAAAACTTTTTAATAAAATCGATTTTTATTACGGTCTTTTTTATTTTTAAGATTTGATTTTTGGATGTCAAATTTGATTTAGGAAAGAAATTCATGAGAATTGCAATATTAGGGGGCACTTATAATCCAGTCCATATTGGACATATTTTTTTGGCTAAAGAAGTAGAGTATTTATTAAATATTGATAGAGTGATATTTATTCCCACTTGCAATCCAGCTCATAAATTGATTGATGAGGATGTTAGCGTTAATAATAGAATAGATATGCTCAAGCTCGCATTAGAAAATGAAGATAAAATGTTTATAGATGATTGCGACATAATAAATGGTGGCATAACTTATACCGTTGATACTATTTCTTGTGTTAAAAAAAAATACAAAAACGATAAACTTTTTTTAATTATTGGTGATGATCTTTTTCGAAATTTTGATTCATGGAAAGAGCCCCAAAGTATTGTAAGCTCTGTTGATCTTGTTGTTGCTCACAGAATCTATAAAGAGAGACTTCAAAGTTCTTTTAAGCATATTTATATAGATAATAAAATATTACCGATTTCCTCATCAGAGATTAGGAATAGAATTCTAAATGGATTTCCCGTTAGCTATTTATTACCTTTTGGTGTGTTAAAATACATTAAAGATAATAATTTGTATGTTAAAAAGGTAAATGTTTGAGAAAAGATTTAATTTTTTTATTTTTAATTGTTCTGATAATAGCGGGTGTAGTAATTTTTTTTATTAGAAGCTCAAGAAAAGAGTTGGTTTATTTCGAGCTTAATACAAAGAGTAATATTAGTTTTTTGTTTATAATAGAAGATCTTAACAAAAACCTTGTAAGTATGCAAGAAATTTTTATTAACATGAAAACAGGAAATATTGGGTTTTTAGATATTCCAATTCATACTGGATATGAAGATTTAAAAGGGAATATATCTTGGTTTAAAGATCTTTATAAAAAAAATTCTTTTAATAAATTTTTATCTAAAATTTATACACAATTATCTCATGAATCGGATTATTATATTCGTTTTCAAAAAGAAAATTTTGTTAAACTTATTGACTACTTGGGGGGAGTTAAACTTCTTGTTAAAAATCCAGTAAAAATTTATAATTTCGAAGATTCTATTTTAATACCCTCTGGCACTTCTAATTTTGATGGTGATAAGGCGTATGATTATTTGAGATATTTTAATGATGTTAATCAGTTTGAAGAGAGAGTTGAATTTTTTAAAGAGTTTTTTAAAAAATTTCTTTTTCAAATTTCAGATTTTGGCATTGAAAATGACAATTTTTTTAGAATATATTCCATGTTAGATACTAACCTTTCAGAAGTTGTTTTTAAATACATTGTTAAAAATTATAAAATAAATAATGATAAAATTATTTCTATTAATATTAAAGGACAAGAAGAGATTTTTAAGGATAATGATAATAATTTGATAAAGGTGGTTTTTCCTTATTATGGGGGTGCTATTTTAAAAGAATCGGTGGAGAAATTAAATAAAGAGCTTGTTAATGAAGGTGTAGAAGAGATAGTAAAGATTATTGTTTTAAATGGAACAAAAGTTGTTGGGCTTGCAAAAAAAACAGCAAATATTTTTAATTCTTTAAAATTTAAAGTTTTAAAATTTGGCAATGCAGATAAAAATTCTTATGAAAGTACCCTGATTATAAATAATTCGGATAATTTAGAAATGGCTGTTAGGGTTGGAGAGGCTATTAAAGCTTCAAATATTAAGCCAATTTCTGAAGTTCAAACTAAAAGATTGTTAGAGCTTGATGATCTTGATATTAATCCTGATGTAATAGTTATTTTAGGAGATGATTTTGATGGAAGATATGTTAAAAGTAAATGATATTAATGATTTATGTAAAATAATAAGTGATTTTAATGGAATTGATGTTATAGGTATTAATGTTAGTAATATTTGTAATTGGACTGATTTTTTTATAATAGCTACTTTTGTATCATTTAAGCAAATGGAAGTTTTATATGCTGATAAGATAATTAAATTTTTTAAAGAAAAAAAAATCAGTCTTAATGTTCAAGGAAAAGGGTTGGTTTATGACTGGACTGTTGTTTCGGGTGCAAATTTGGTAATTCATTTAATGAGTGAAAAATCTAGAGAATACTATGAGCTTGAAAAAATATGGTCCAAGGGAATCATTATTTATCCTTAATTGCTGTTTAATTAAAATTAATTAAAAAAACTAAAAATATCATAAAAATATGTTTACAAAAAATAGAAAATATTTTAGATTTAAATTATGTACTTTTTGCGGGAGGCTTATAGTGGATATTACAGACATAAGGATAAAGAAAGTTGACAGTAAAAATTCTGGTTCTAAATTATTAGCATATGTTGCAGTTACTTTTGATAACTGTTTGGTTCTTCATAATATTAGAGTTATTAAAGGGCAAAAGGGAGTATTTATTGCTATGCCTAACAGAAGAACTAGAGTCGGTGAATATAAAGACATTGTACATCCTATTAGTCAGGATTTTAGAAAAGCTTTGCAAACTTCTATTTTTAAGGAATATGTAAAAGAAAATCCAGCTGATCTTGAACTTGAATTAGATTTTTAGATAATTGTTGACAAAGCTCGTTGTATCTTGTATGCTTGTCAATTGTAAGTATTAATAAGGTATTTGGGACGTCGACAAGTGGTAAGTCAACTGGTTTTGGTCCAGTCATTCGAGGGTTCGAATCCTTCCGTCCCAGTATTTTATATTAGGAGTTTTTTGGTGGAAAATAGCAGGATTTTAAGTTGCCAATATAGATCAAGTTTTGGATCTTCTAATGCTCGAAGAATAAGAGCTAAGCGTGAAATACCAGCTGTTGTTTATGGGCAAGGCAGTGATGTTTCATACGTGAGAATTAAGAGTAGTGAGTTTAATAAGAAGTTTGCAAAATTTACGGATAATACTGTTTTAATATTAGATGATGGCAAGCTTGAAAGATGCGTTTTTGTTAAAGATGTTGCAGAAAATATTGCCAGTAAACTCATTTATCATATTGATTTTTACGAAGTAGATAGGAATGTTGAGCTTGAAAAATATGTTCCTATTAGGTTTGTTGGAGCTTCTGTTGGGGTTAAAGAGGGTGGAATTTTGACTGTCTTAAAAGAGCAGGTTAAGGTAAGGTCTTTGCCCTTGGATTTGCCAGAGTTTATAGAGCTTGATTTAACCCCTGTTAATAAAGGGGATAGCGTTCTTCTTAAAGATCTTTTGTTACCTTCTAATGTTGTTAGGCTTGCAGAAAATGACGATAATTTGGAAGTTATTATTATAAAGTGATTTTATGGGGTTGTTGATACTTGGATTAGGAAACCCTGGATTAGAATTTTCTTTAACTAGGCATAATGTTGGTTTTTCTCTTTTGGATAAAATTGTTTCTAAAAACGGTCTTTTTTTAAAAAGAAAAAAAAAGTATGAATATTCAGAATTAAAAATGATTTCTAGAAGAGTAGTTTTAGTTAAGCCATTGACTTATATGAATCTAAGCGGGTCTTTATTTCCTTCAATATTTTCTGATTTTTATATGTGTATAAAGAATTTATTAGTGGTTCTTGATAATGTTGATCTTCCTTTGGGAAGGTGCAGGCTTAAAGAGCGAGGTGGTGTATCTACTCATAATGGTCTTAGGTCAATTTCAAGTGTTCTTGGAAGCTCTAACTACAGTAGACTTTATATTGGGGTTGGAAGCAATGTTATGTGTGATATAAAGAGTTTTGTACTTTCTAGATTTTGCAAGGATGAAATAGATAGGCTTGAAAAATTGTATGATTTTTTAAGCGATGAACTGATTGATATTAGCGAAGCAAATTTTAAAGATAAGGTTCAAAAAATCAATTCTAGTAATTTTTGATGCATTTTTTAGACGATAATATACAAATTAAAATAGATAAATTTTATAAAAAAAATTCTTTGAATAAAAATCGGGTTATTGTTGCTTTTTCTGGTGGAGCTGATTCTACAGCTTTATTATTGAATTTAAAATATTACTTGAGCAATAATGTTATTGCATTTTATTTTGCGCATTTTATTAGATCTGATAATGAGCAAAATCAGGAAATAGAGCATGTAAAGGGGTTTTGTGATTTTTACAATATTGCTTTACAAATTAGAAAATGTGATATAGATATAAAAAGTGAATCAGTTAGGTTAGGAGTATCTATTGAAGAGCTTGCAAGGAAATTTAGATATACTGCTTTAGAAAATGCTCTTAGAGAAAATGGTGCAAATTATATTGCACTTGCTCATAACGAAAACGATCAAATTGAGACAATAATTATGAGATTTTTTCAAGGATCTTTTTTGGATGGGCTTTCAGGTATTCCTAGTGTCAATAGAAACATTATAAGGCCTTTACTTGAGGTTTCAAGATTGGAAATTGAAAAATTTTTATCTTTGAATAATATTGAGTTTTTTGTTGATAGTACAAATGCTCAAAATTTATATCTAAGAAATAGAGTTAGAAATAATTTACTACCTGCTATAAAAAAGGTTTTTAAAGGATATGAAAAATGTCTTAAAAGAATATCTGAATTTTCAAAGGAATTTGTGGATTATTTTGAAAAAGATGAATTTTTTCCTGTTGAGAAAGGCAAATATTATTATTCTTTTGACTTGAAAACTTTTTTAGATTTTCCTAAGTATTTGGTGTTTAGATTGATTTTTAAAATTTTAAATTCAGAAGGAATTGTAGCTAAACTTTCCTATAAAACCCTTAATGAAGCGTTTAAGGTAGAGATTAATAAAAAGAAAAATAATGTTTTGTTAAAAACCAATGAATTTTTTTTAGAAAAAAGGCATAATAAAATTAATTTAATTTTCAAAAGGGATGAAAAATTTTACAAGCCTTTTGATTTTATTTTGGAAGTTGGTAAATGGTATAGTTTATCTTTGGGTAAGATTTTGCTAAAATATTTAGAGTGCAATTCAGCTTCTGTATTAAGATTAAAATGTTGTTCTTATGAGTTTAGGTATAAGTTTTTTAAGGATAGATTGAAAGCTAAAAAATTTTTTTCTAAGTTTATAAGGTGTAATCCGGTTTATTTAATGTTGTTGGCATTAGATAGCAGGTTAATTGGAATTATTGATTTAAATACTTTAAACTTAGTATGGAGTGAAAAAAGTATTCTTAAAAAAATTAGTATATCTTTGATTGGAGGGCTTTTAAAGGAATGAATGGCAATAACAATATGAATAATAATGGAAAATCTAATAACAAAAAGAAGAATAAAAATTGGATTTTAGGACTTGTTGTCGTTTTTCTAATTTCAGCAATATTTATGTCATATTTTATAAGGGGAGGGGAAAGCTATAAAAATGTTCCTTATAGCACTTTTCAGAGCTATTTAGACAATGGTTTAGTTGAGTCTGTAGTAATAATTGATAAAAATTTGATTCAATTTGTTGTCAAGGGGTCTAACTTTGCAAAGTCTTATTTTTCTACCAGTATTCCTTATCTTGATATAAATCTACTTTCAGAACTAAAAAATAAAAAAGTTGAGCTTAGCTCAGGGAAAAGTCAAGCTTCTCTGATTGGGGTTTTATTGCAAACTTTGCCATGGATTTTATTTTTTATTTTCTTTTTCTTTATATTTCGTCAAACTCAAGGTGGTGGTGGAAAGGTTTTTACATTTGGGAAAAGTAATGCTCAAAAGTATGAAGCTGGAAAGAATAAAATTACTTTTAAAGATGTGGCTGGTCAAGAAGAGGTTAAGCAAGAGCTTCACGAAGTTGTTGAATTTCTTAAAAATCCAAAAAAATTTGAAAAAATAGGTGCAAGAATTCCCAAAGGAGTGCTTTTAGTTGGCTCTCCGGGTACTGGTAAAACTTTGCTTGCCAAAGCCGTTGCTGGTGAGGCTGGGGTTAGTTTTTTTCACATGTCAGGTTCAGATTTTGTTGAGATGTTTGTTGGGGTTGGAGCAAGTCGTGTTAGAGATTTATTTGATAATGCTAGGAAAAATTCTCCATGTATTATTTTTATTGATGAGCTTGATGCTGTTGGTCGAAGTCGTGGTGCAGGGCTTGGGGGTGGTCATGATGAAAGAGAGCAAACTCTTAATCAGCTGTTGGTTGAAATGGATGGATTTGGAACGCATACTAATGTAATTGTTATGGCTGCTACAAATCGTCCAGATGTTCTTGACTCTGCTTTGCTTAGGCCTGGACGATTTGACAGACAAGTAACAGTTTCTTTGCCTGATATTAAGGAAAGAGAGGCAATATTGAATATCCATTCTGCAAAGACAAAGCTTTCAAAAGATATTAATTTGCAAGTAATAGCAAGAGCTACTCCTGGAGCTAGTGGTGCTGATCTTGCAAATTTAATTAATGAGGGAGCTTTAATAGCTGCAAGGAATAACCAGGATGAAATTTTAATGAAGGATATGGAAGAGGCCAGAGATAAAATATTGATGGGAGTTGCAAAAAAATCCATGACTATTACTGATAGGCAAAAGCTTGAAACAGCTTATCATGAGGCAGGGCACGCTTTGCTTCACTATTATCTTGAACATGCTGATCCACTTCACAAGGTTACCATTATTCCAAGGGGCAGGGCACTTGGTGTTGCATTTTCTCTTCCAAGAGAAGATAGGCTTTCAATAAACAAACATCAAATTCTTGATAAAATAAAGATATGTTATGGTGGTTATGCTAGCGAGCAAATAAATTTAGGTGTTACAACAGCGGGTGTTCAAAATGATTTAATGCAAGCTACTAGCTTGGCTAAAAAAATGGTTACGGAGTGGGGAATGGGTGAAGAAGTTGGACCAATATTTTTAGTAGACGACGAAGCGCCCATTTTTCTTCCGAAAGAATTTTCAAAGGCTAAGGCTTATTCCGAGAACACTGCCGATAAAGTTGACAGAGAGGTAAAAAGAATACTTGAAGAATGTTTAAAAGAGGCATCAGACATCCTTTTAAAGCATAAGGATCAACTTGTTAAGCTTGCAAAAGAACTTGTTTTGAAAGAAACTTTGACAGACAAAGAAGTGAGAGAGCTTTTGGGTTTTGAAGCTAATAAGGATGAATACGATTTATTTTCATCAGAAGATTCTACTGCAAAAGAAGTAAAGGAGGAAGATATAAAAGGTTAGGTAAGTGTTTATGCTATATTTAAAGATAGGTTTCATTCTTTTTATTTCGATGAACTTATGTGCAATTTCAGTCAAAGAAGATGAAGACATTTCAAATATTCTTTTCAATGAGTCTAAAAATTTTTCTAACTTACAAAAAGGAAATGATTTAATTTATGGATCTCTTGATTTTAATTTGCTAGCTTCAGATGCTCTTTATGAGCTTTCATTAAAAGAGAGTGTTGCTTTAATGAATAAAATTTACTTATTAAAAGAGGCAATTAATATTAATAGCTTTAAAGTAGCAACTCTTAAAGAAGTATACACTTATTATTTTTCATTGCTTTTAAGACAAAATATAAATAAGAGTATGTATGAAGAAATTATCACTTTGTATGGAAACTTGAATGAAGAATTGCAAGTAGATAAAGATTTGATTTGCATGAGACTTGAAGCTTCTGGAAGACTTGAAAGTTTTGGAGATGATTTCGAAAAAATTTTATTTAAAGCTTTTTCTTTATATGGTGATGATTTTTTATTTTTTAAGTGGTTTTTGAAAGAAAATAGGTTTTTTTTTAGCATTTTTAATGCTATTAGATCAAAAGAAGATTTTTTCTTTACAGCCGAAAACATTAATTATATATTTAGAAATTCAAATTTTAATTACGATAATTCTGTTTCTTTATTTTCTTTTCTTAAAGGCAAAATTAAAGAATATAATGGAATTCACTGTATTTATTTTTTAAAATATAAACTTTTAGATCCTGTTGAAGCTTATAGTATTTTTAAAAAATTTCCTCCTGAGACAATAAATGAGTACAAAATGTTTTATGATCTTTTAGAGGATCCCGATATGAAGAGTAAATTTTTAGAAGATTATAAAAGTTTGTCAGGAATTTATTGTATAGATAATAAAAATAATGTTGCCATACTTAAAGATGGAGTTTTAGTGGGTATTTTTTCGGGAATAGTAGATTTTGATAATAAATTTAGTTTAAATAGCAAATATTTTAATAAAATTTATTTTAAAGATAAATCTCCGGTTTATTATGAGAATAGTTTGCTTGGCTATAAGATAAATTATTCTGCTTACCCTTATGTCGATATGATTGAGATTCAATATCCTGATAGAAGAGATGTTTATACCTTTGCTTTACAGGCTTTTAGGTGCAATCTTTTTAACAATTTGGGTTACAATTTTAATAGTATTGGGATCAGGGAGTTGTTTTTGATTGATATTAAGGATTTTTTTATGTCAAATGCTTTAAACTTGTTTTTTGAAAAAACTTCTGTTTTAGATATTAGATCAAGCTTGATAAGTAAAAAAAAATATTTTGGATCTAATTTAGTAGAAATTAAAAATTATGTGGTTGGAAGTTTGGTTTCAATTTATAGAAAAGTTAATGGTTCTAAAAAATTTAATTATATTGAAATTTATGAGAAGAATAAACTAAAAATAAAGAAAGCTTTGTTAGATGATGATAACTTTGGAAGTTATTATTCTTTTGACTAAGAACTTAAGTATAATTCTAAATTATTAATTTTAAGGTTTTTAATGTTAATGTTTTTTGTTCTTTATTTGTGTAATTGAATTTTAATTTACTTTAGGAGGATTTTTGGGCTTTTGTTTAGACTTTGCTAATAAGGAAAATACTTTAAATAACATTGTTTCTATTAGTCATTTTGATTTTAAAGTAAAAGCAAACTTGATTCTTGTAGTTGGACCTATGGGAAGCGGGAAAACAGAATATGCTGCAAAAATTTATAAAGATTCACTTGTTGTAAAAAAAAAATCTTTCAAGGTATTGGGTAATATTATTAAAGGAAATAGAAGCAGGGTTAATGTATTTTTTATTAGAAATTTTCTCGACAAGAGGAGGTTTCAAGATTATCCAGAAAACGTAATACCATATAGAGATGGTGGAAAAGATAAAATTGATGAGATTGGTTTTGCTAGCAATTCTTTTGATATTGAAAATTTAATAGTTTCTAATCCTAGTTGTGGCACTTTCATTATTGATGAAGCATGTTTTTATGACGAGCGTTTAATTTTTGTTTTAAATAAAATTTCATTAAATGAAAATATTTTATTTATATTGCCCACACTGCTTTATAATTTTAGAAAAGAATCTTTTAATGATACTGCTAAGCTTTTGGTAGAATATTCAGATAAGATTTATAAGCTTGGAGCTTATTGTGGGCACATTGATTGTATGGAAGAATCTTTTTTTTCGTATAGGTATTATTTTTACAACAATAAAGAAATTCCAGCTCCTTATTTTGATCCTTTGCTTATTGTTGGTGGCGATGAAGAGGTTGAATCTGCTATTTATCCAAATTACTCTACAAGATGTTCAGTGCACCATTATCTTGTAGGTAAGGAATATTTTTTTTCTTTTTTAAAGCCATTTGCTTTGCTATATTCACAAGGAGATAAAAAATTTCTTGAAAATGAAATTGTAGCACTAAGCAGTGATGTTGAAAATTCTAATTTTGTAAATTCTGTAGAGAGTGGAAAAGCGTGTGAATTTAGAGCTGAAATTTTAAGAAATATTTTAGAACTGCCTTTTTTAGCAGAAAGAGCTTTAATAACTCTTTTCTCAGAATATAGTATTTTGAGTAAAGATAATTTTAAAGATCTTGTTTTTAAGTTTTCATTAAATAAGGATTATATAAATAAAATTTTTTTTTCCAAAGAAGGCAAAGAATTTTTTTAATAATAGTTTGGCCTTTGTTCAAAAAATGCTTTAGTTTCGTCAATTCTTAGCAGTTCTTTTTTAATAATGTCATAGTAATTAAGCTTTTTAAGAGAAATTTTATGATATTCATCTTCCCAGTTTGTTATTCCATCGTTTTCCAGTTTAACAGTTGTGTAATTTTCAAGTTTTTTGTGGTATTTTAGTGCTTCATTGTAGTAATTAATAGCCAGTTTATATAATTTTTTTGATTTTTCTAGATTGGAAATAATTCCATTTTTTTCTGGAGTTTTGAAAAAATATAAATTCCTTGTGTCGAATAAATCTCCTAAATATAAATTTTGCTTAACTAGAAGCAAGTTTACATGCATTTTGAAAAGAAGTTTATATTTTTCCCACTGCTTTTTAGTTTCTATTTTAGTTAGTGAGTATTTTGGATTTCCAAATGGGTATTTTAAGGCTTTTTGAAGGAAAAATATATTTTTTTTATAGTTTTCAGGGGTTTTTTTCATTTGAGAGGTAAAGATTACATACCATTGCTCTGCGTAATAAAACTTGGACGAAGCATTTATTTCTGCAACTGATACTAAAAGAAGTAAAATTAAACTTATTTGAGAGATGACGTTTTTTAAAATACGATTAATCATATAATTAATTATATTAGAATTTTATTAGATTAAAAATTTTTTTTGCGTTTTTATCTAAATTATCTTTTATTGAATTGTCAATGTAAATCACATTAATTTTTTTTTCTAATTTTTTAAATATTTTTAAATATTTTAAAGCAAGCTGTTCAAAAGTTTTATATTTTTCAAGTTCAAAAAGATCACTTTGTGTTCTATTTTTTTGTATTCTTGCATAAGCTATGTTTGGGTCTGTTTTAATAAAGAATACTTTTTCGGGTAATGGAAAATTTTTATTTAATTCATATCCCAATTTTCCTTGATAGGCAATTGATGAGAATAAATAGCGATCAGTTATTATTTTTGTGGATTTTGTGTTTAAAATTTCTAGTATTCCACCTTTTTTATACAAATGATCGTGTCGATCTGCAGCATAAAGATATGCAAATGTTGATTCTTTTAAAGGATTTTCAAAATTCATTAATTGTTCTCTTATTAGCTCTCCGATTATTCCGCTTGATGGTTCTTTTGTAAAATAATATCCTGATTCATTGTTGCAAAGAGCTTTTAATTTATTGGTAATGCTTGTTTTGCCGCTTCCATCAATTCCTTCTATGCAATAAAAGTTTTTCAATATTTTAATCACAAATATTTTTTCTTCCTTTCTTTTGGTATCAATAATTAGGTTATCGATAATTATTATATAATAATTATCGATAGAGTGTATGAAGTTGTTGTTTTTGAGAAATAAGGCATTTTTATTGTTGATTTTACCATTTATTATTTTTGTTTTAGTAATTTTTTCCATTAATCTATTTGTTCAAGTTCAAATTTATTCTGCAAGATTTTTTGCTATAAAATATCTTGAGTCAAAATTTGGCTTTAAGATTAAATATGATAAAATTTCACCATATTTCTTATCATCAATCAAGATAGACGGTTTAGAGTTAAGCTTGGATGGAAAAGATAAAATATTAATAGATGTTGTTAGAGTAGATTTAAATTTGTTTAAATTAATTTTAGGTGATGAAAATATTATTTTAAATGTTTATGTCAAAGGGAGTAATTTTAATTTTGATATAAACGACTTTAGTTTATCTGACGATTTAAATCCTAGCAATGCTTCTTCTGACAATGAAAATGTAATTTTAAATAAAGTTTTAAACTATCTTTATAGGTTAAATATTAATTTAGAAAATATTAATATTAATATTAGACTTAATAATGATAGTTGGTTGAATTTTGAAGTTAAAAATTTTTCTTTAAATACCGTAGATGAAGATTTTTTATTTAGCTCTGTAGTTGATTTTAGTGCTGGTAAAAATTTAAAAGTTAATTTAACTTCTGAAAAAGTTGATGATGGAATTTTAGATTCAACTTTCTATTTTGAGGGTAAATTCAAAAAAGGCTTTGAGGATGGCTATGTTAATTTTAGTTTTTTTGAATTTAAAACAAGTTATTTTTCTTTACTTGAGCAAGGGTTCCAAATAAATTATTCAAAAGGAAATTTAAAAATTTTTAATTTACGAAGAGAGAATTTTGATTTTAATTTAAGTTATGACAAGGCCAATGGTTTTGTTCGACTAGATGCTTTATTTTTCAATGTTAATATTTTAGATTGGATTAAACTAAACAAAGGTTTTGAAATTTATAAAGATTATTTTGATATAAGTTTAAATGGGCAATTGGCATTTTCTTATGATTTTAAGGACAAAGATTTAAGATATGCAGGAATAATAGATTCGTCTTTAAATGTAGATGCCATAGGTAAAGAAGTTCAAGGTTTGCAGCTTGAAATCAAGGGGGATGATAGAATTGTAAGCATTAAGAATGCTTTTTTAAAGCTTAAAAGGGGGGTTGTAAATTATAAAGGTTATTATTCTTTGAAAGATTTGCTTCCAATAGGACGTCTTAACTTTAAGTCTGCAAAAATTTTAAACTTTAACGATCTAAATGGATATTTGGATTTTAATAAAGATAAAGATATTTTTTCGGTTAAGTCTGATAATTTTAGTCTTGGAAATCTTAGTTTTCAAGATTTAAGTTTAAAAACCTATTTTTTAAAGGACAAAATTTTTGTTGACTATTTAATTTATTTAGAAAATAAAAACTCTCAAATTTCTTTAAAAGGAGATCTTAATAATGAAGAATTTTCTTTAAGTTTAGGTATTAAAGAATTTCCTTTGCTTTTTTTAAAAGAAGTTATTCCTAGTTCTCACTTGATAAATTTTTTCCCCAAGGCGTTATTTTCAGGTAAATATTTAAATTTGGTTTCTGATTTTAATTTAAATAACTTTGATTATCATAAAAATAAATTAAAAAAATTCAATTTCATGATATTTTCAAAGTTAGACAATTTCAAATTTGTGTTTGATGCTAGTGGAGAAAAAAAGTTTTACAAATCAAATAATTTTGATTTGCAGTACGATGATCACAATTTGAATTCCAACTTGTTTGTTGAGTTATTTGAGAGTGGGTTTAATATCAGCGTGAATTTTTTTTATTTAAACAAAGCTTATCCTTTGCATTTTAATGTTAATCTTAAAGATAAGTTTATTGTTGCCGAATCTCCTCTTGGTATTAAATTAGATTTTAATTATTTTGATTCTAAAATAGTTTATGCCCTTAATGTTAATGATTTTAGAGTTTATAATAAAGCTTCTGATCTTTTAATAAATATAAATTTTCATGGGAACTATTTAGGCCCTAATGAAGATTTGAAATTTAAAATAGATAAGTTTAATATAATAAAAGCTTCTAAAATACCTGCCTATAATTTTAATTTTGGTTTTAAGAGTTTATATGAACATGATAAATTGTACATTTCTGATGTTAAACTTGTAAACAAACTTTCAAATTTGCAAGGATATGGACAATTCAATTTGAAAGATAATTTTAATGGAAGTTTAAATTTATTTTCTAGCTTAAATTCAGAACGATATTTTTTAGGGGTTAATTCCGATGAATATGGAAGTTATTTTTTGCTTAAATTTCAAGACTTAGATTTTAATAATTTTAGTTCTTTATCCCTTTTAGAAGGAAAGGTTAATGGTAATTTTTTGCTAAATTTTAAAAAGAATGATCTTCAAAATTATTCTTTGAGTGGATATCTTGAGGCGGATAAATTAATTTTATTGGGCATTCCTGTTCAGCTTTCTATGAATTTAGGATTATTGGACAATAAACTTAACATATATGACATAAAAGCCAAGCGCAATAAAAAAAAATTTCTTACTGGAAGCTTAAGATATGATTTAAGCAGTTCCATAGGCGTATCTAATATAGTTTTTAATAGCGACTTGTTTTCTTACAAATTTAATGCAAATTTTAGAAACTTCCAGAGTAGAGATGAAGAGCAATTTGGAGTTTTGAAAACCAAAACAGAGGGCGAATTTTTCTTTAGAGATATTAAATATAAAAATGAACTTTTATCCAATCTTACGATTGAATTTAGTAATGATTTTGAAAAATTCAATATGGCTTCAATTGATTATGATCTTATTAATGTTTTATACAATTATGGCAGTGGAGAATATAGCTTTATTTTAAAAGATTATTTGCCTCTTAGTTTTAATTCTTCAGGTAAAATAATTAAAAATAAAATTCTTGGAAATGTCAGAGATATTAAATTTGATTCAAAAATAATCACCAAAGATTTTTTGGATTCCCCTTTTTTATTTAATGTTGACAATCATTTTATTCTTTACGATCTTGTTTTAAATGGCGAATTTGATCTTGATGGGGATTTGTATAATCCTAATATTAATGGAAATTTAAATATTCAAAAAGGATCAATTAGTACTGAGTATTTAAGAGCTTCTAGAAAATTTGGTGGTGATAGAGCTTTAGAAATATTTGATATGCCAATTGAAATTCAGGATAATAAAATTATTTTTAGTAATGAGTTTAACCTAGATCTATATTCTAAGATTTTTGTTTCTACTAGTTTAAATTTAAATTTTTTAAGTGATACTATTATTGATTATTACAAAATAGATATTAATGTAACCGGTAGAACGGGAGTTCCTATTAAATTTGACAAAATTGCCGTAAGCTTTACAGGCTATGCTTTAGGCAATTTTTCAATTGAAGGAAATGCTGATGAAATTATGTTTAAAGGCATTTTAAATATTTCAAATGCTTGGGTTTATTCTCTTGAAAGTTCTGTTGTTGATTTGTTAATAAATCCTTTCAAGCGAGCAAAAAGACTTCAAACAGCTGATATTAATCTTTTAGATTTTGATATTTTAACTGATCTTGAAATAAATTTTGACAGCGGTGTTACTTTTCATTGGCCAGATAGTAATATTTCTTTTTTACAGGCTACTATTTCAAGAGGAGATAAACTTGTAATAAAATCTGATACAAAAACAGATGATTTTATTATTAAAGGGGATTTGAATATTGCAAGTGGTTTTGTTAATTATAATAATAAAAAATTTATTTTTAAAAGTGGCTCTTATATATCCTTTAATGAGAGTAGAATTAAATTTGATCCATGGATAAAAGCAGAAGCTACAAATACTATTAAGGATAGAAATGATAAACTGCTTGTTACAATAAGTATTGATAGTCCTTTAAGTTTATGGAAAATTGAGTTTATGTCTTATCCTTCTAGAAATGAGCAAGAGATTAAATACTTGTTATCAGGTTCAACAATAGAGGGTATTGAGGGAGGATTGCGATCGGCAGGGACCAATGCTGCTGAAATGGCAATTGGGATAGTAAGTGACATTGCTCTTGATTTTTTAATTCAACCCATTGAAGATTATATGCGTTCTATATTAAACTTAGACTTGTTGAGTATAAAGACAGATATATTGAAGAATTCTATTAATAGTAATTTTTTCAAAATCGGGAATCCTACTTTTGTTGATGTTCTTGACAATACAAGTGTTAAGGTAGGCAAATATCTTGTTGAGGGTGTTTTTATTAGTGGGGGTTTTGGTTTTTTGAAAGAACAAATGACTCCTTTTTCAAAAGATTTAAATTTTGTTATTAATTTGGGTATTGAGTTTGATTCTCCATTTTTTTTGGTTAATTATGAATTTGATTACAATTTTATGAAAAAAGGTTTAGATGGAATAGGAAATAACATAGGTATTTCTTGGAAATTTAAATATTAAATTGTTAAGAGGTTAAGATGGATTCAATTAAAGGTTTGTTTTTTGTAAGTTTTCTAATATTTTTTTCTGTTTTTAGTTTTGGTCAAGTTGAAAATTATAAAGGGAAAATAATAAGGGGTATTAATTTTGAAGGACTTAAGAATAAGAAGGAGAAAGATTTTATTAATATTTTAAAACCTTACATTGGCGTAGCATATTCTAATGAACTTTTTGATAAGTTGCAAATTGATCTTTATTCTCTTGATTATTTTTCTGGACTTATTAAGCCTATATTTAAAATAGATGGTGAGAATCTTTTTATCACATTTATTGTAAAAGAAAAATCTTTAGTTAATTCTGTTGTTTTTTCTGATAGCAGTAAAGTTTTTTGGAATAGCGAACTTGTTGAGAAGGTGAATATTAAAACTAATGAGCCTTTAAATCTTGCAAGTGTTAATAAAGGTATTGAAAAGCTTGAAGAGATGTATAAAGACATGGGGTATCTTGAGGTTTCTGCAAATTTTGAAATCAAAGAAGAAGGAAATTTAGTTGATATTATTTTTAATATAGTAGCTGGACCTAAATATGTTGTCAAAGGGATTGACTTTGAAGGAAATTTAAGCTTTAAAAGCAGTACTTTAAGAAAATCTTTAGCATCAAGGGTAGTGTCTCTTTTCTCAGACGGTAAATACTTAAAAAGTAATGTTGATAAGGACAAGCGTCAGTTAGAGTCTTTTTATAAAAATAATGGATATATTAATGTTAAGATTATCAATAGCACTGTTGATATTAAAGATTCTCTTAAGGAGCCTAAAAGGCCAGAAAAGGAAGTTTTTTTGAAATATTTTCTTTCAGAAGGCAATGTTTTTAGATTTGGAAAGCTTGAAATTTCTGGTAATTCAGTTTTTAGTTTGGAGGAATTAAAAAGTTTTATTACCTTTAGCGAAGGCGATATTTTTAATGATTCTAAATTTGAGCAAGATTTTGCCCAAATTAAGGAATGTTATTTTAAGGAAGGGTATATTTTTACTGAAATTATTCCTTCACAAAAGATAAGAGGAGAATTTGTTGATTTGTTAATTAAAATTTCAGAAAAGGACAAAGCTCATATTGAGTCTATTACTGTTTCTAAAAATAAAAATACAGCCTCGCATGTAATACTTAGAGAGATTCCTCTTCAAGAGGGAGATGTTTTTAGTTTGGACAAGTTTAAGATGGGCATGGCAAGCTTACAGCAACTTGGTTATTTTTCAAATGTAATTCCTGATATTGTTCCAGGCAGTACAGAAGGGCTGATGAAAATAAATTTGAACGTTGAGGAGCGAGCAACAAGTAATTTTGGGTTTGGTATGAATTTTGGAGGTAATTCAAATTCTTCGTTTCCATTCTCAGTATTTGGGCAGTGGGAGCTTTCTAATTTTTTAGGCGAAGGCTATTATTTTGCCGCAAGGCTAAATTTATCTTTTTTAGAGCAAAGTCTTAGTTTGACATTTAGAGATAATTGGTTTTTTCAGAAAAGATGGACCGTGGGTGGATTTATAGACTTTTCACATTCTGTTAATACGGCTTATCAGGATATTAATGGGCCTATTTTTTCTGGCAAAAGGGAAGTTCCTGATCCATTTACAAGTTGGGAAGAATATCGAGATGCTAAAAGCTTTTCTGATTTTAATGCTATGAATTATTCTTTGCTTAAACTTAGTTTTGGAGCGTTTACTGGGTATACTTTTTCTAATTATCTTGGCAAGCAAACCCTTCTTGGCACTTTACAAACTGCTTTAAAATATGTTTTTTATGATAATGAGGTTAACAGACCTTCGAATTATTATTTAAGAGATAATTACAAAACTGTTAGATTTGAAAATTCTCTTAGTTTGAGCGTGGCTTGGGATACAAGGAATTCTACTTCTTTATCTAATAATGGATTTTTGCTTAAGCAGCAGTTTGATTTTTTTGGTGGATTTTTATTTGGTCAGAGCCATTTTATTAAATCCGCTACAACTTTTGAGAGATATTTTTCTCTTTTAGGATATGAGGATGTATTTACTCCTTATTTTGATATTATTTTGACTTTAAGGAGTGTTTATTCAAATATATTGCCTCCTCTTGGCAATGGTTTTGAAATCGAAATTCAACCCCATCACCACATAATTCTTAGTGAAAATTTTATGCAGGCTAGAGGCTGGGGGATTTTGAAAAATATTTACAGTTCTTTTGTAAATACTGTGCAAATATCTATTCCTTTGTTAAAAAATATTTTAGTTTGGGATGCTTTTTTTGTAGATTTTGCCTCCTATTCTTTAGAAGGGCAAGAAAATTCTTTGTTTAGACCTTTTAGCAGTTTTGCTTTTAGCTGGGGAACTGGAATTAGAAGTCTTTTGCCCCAATTGCCCCTGTCTTTTGTAATAGCTTATCCTTTTTATTTTGATAATGATAAAGTTAACAGTTATTACAAATATTATTCTGGATTTAAATTTTTCTTAGGAATTGAGATGAGATATTGATTAATGTGTGGAGAAATTTGTGTTTTTTTTAATTTTACCATTGTTTTTTTTATTGCCTTTTAATGTTTTTTCGATAGATGTTATTAAAATAGGCATTGTTGATTTTGATAGAATTGTGATTGAAGTTTTAAATCCTCAATTGAAAGCTAATCTTGATCAAATAAAAAATCGGTATCAAGAACAAATAAATACATTAAATTTAGAGCTTAAAAATTTAAGATATATGTATGATAAATCGATTGCTGATAATGATTTAGATAATGCAAGATCTTTTGGAAATCAATATAATTTGAAAGTTGATGAGCTAAAGAGAGTGTCTAGTTTGGCAAAGAATAATTTAGAACAGCAGAAATTGGCCAACATTAATAGTTTAAATAATAATAGTGAATCTTTAAGCAAAATACTTCGTGGTATTCAATATGTTGCAGAAATTAATGGGTTTTCTTTGATTATGAAAAAAAATAATCCATATATCCTTTATCACAATAGCACTGTTGATATAACAAACGATGTTATTAAGCATCTTTTGGAAAAGGACAATATAAATCCTTAAAGATTTTTCCTTTCAAAATATTAATTTCTTTTTTTAATCCGTAAGCTTTTTAGTGATAGTTGGTGTTTGATTGTATAAAGTATTGCTTTTATAGTCTTTTTATCATTTTATATTCTTTCTTTTTAATTGAATTATATTTATCTTATAATATCAATTGTAATTCAATATTATTAGGAAGCATATGGAAAAAAATGTTACTCCAATGATGAGGCAGTATTTAGATATCAAGAAAAAATATAAAGATGCTATTCTTTTTTTCAGAGTAGGAAGTTTTTATGAAATGTTTTTTGATGATGCAATTGAGGCAAGCAAGCTTCTTAATTTAACATTAACAAAAAGAGAAAATGTTCCTATGTGTGGGGTTCCTTACCATACTAGTAAAGAATATATAAGGAAATTAATTTTATTTGATAAAAAGGTTGCAATTTGCGAACAAGCTTCTAATTCTACTTCTGGGGGACCTTTAGAAAGAGAGGTTGTTGAGGTAATAACCCCAGGTGTTATTGTTGATGAAGATTTTTTAAATGATGATGTTAATAACTATTTAGTTGCTATTAGTGATTATAAAAATTATTATTCGTTTTCTTATATAGATTTATCTACTTCTAGTCTTGGAATAATGTTTTATGAGAATGGTTTTTTTGAAAAACTTAAAAGGGATCTTGAGAAATACTCTCCCAAGGAGATAATAGTTTCTGAAAATTTTTATTACGAATACTCGGATAAGCTTAATCTTAGTAGGTTCTTAATCAACAAAGTTCCCACTTGGCATCTTGATAAGGATATTGCAATAAAAACAATAAAGGAACATTTTAACATACTTAGATTGAGCTCTCTTGGATTTGATGAAGAAAAACCTTATTACATTTCAATTTCTCTCATTATAAATCATATAAAAAATAACTTAAAAAATTTATTAAGTAATATTGATAAAATAGATATTAATAATGATTCTTTGTATATGTTTCTTGACGATGTAACTCAAGTTAATCTTGAACTTGTGAAAAATAATAATGATTTTTCTTCTCAATATTCATTATATTCTGTGTTAAATGATTGCAAAACTGCAATGGGAAAGAGACTTTTAAGAGAATTTATTTTAAATCCGATTTTAAACATTTCTGAGATTAATGCCAGGTTAGATCATGTAGAATTTTTTTGCAAAAATATTAGCTTAACTGTGACTTTAAGAGAAACTTTTATTAATATATGGGATATCGAGAGAATAGTATCTAGAATTCAAATGAAAAGATATATTAAAAAAGATTTTTTATTTATTGAGAAGGCTCTTTCTGTGTTTTTTACGGTAAAAAAGTTATTTAACAAGCATAATTTTGATTATTGGAATTTTGATAAGTTTGAAGAAGATAATATTTCTAAAGTTTATTGTTTGATAAATAGTGCAATTTCAAGCGCATCTGATGAGCTTATTAAAAGGGGTTATGATTTAAAACTTGATGGCTTAAAAGATTTAAAGATTAATGCAAATAAATATATTGATAAATATCTTGAATCAGAGAGATTGCTTAGCAAGATTAATAATCTGAAGATTAGAAAAACTAATAATAGGGGATTATTTTTTGAAGTTACAAAAAGCAATTATGCTCAAGTGCCACCGCATTTTATGGAAAGCCAAACTTTAAATTCTTCAAAAAGATATAAAACAGAAAAACTTATTTCTCTTGAGGCAGATATTAATAATGCTGAAGACAATGTGGTTGCTTTTGAACAGGAAATTTTTGATGAAATAGCATCAAATGTTGTTAAGCATAATAAAGTTCTTAAAAAAGTTGCAGAATTTTTTGCATACATTGATTTAGTTGTTAACTTTGGTTATTTGGCAAAAAAAAATGAATATAAAAGGCCTGTATTGACTCCTAGCAAAGAAATTTTTCTTGACAAGTCTCGGCATCCTGTTGTTGAGCACTATGTAAAAAACACTGAAATCTTTACTGAAAATTTTGTAAGAATTAATAAAGAAAAGCATTTTTGTTTAATTACTGGGCCTAATATGGCAGGTAAATCAACTTATTTGCGTCAGGTGGCTTTAATTACTTTAATGGCGCATATAGGTTCTTTTGTGCCAGCTTCTAAAGCTGTAATAGGCATTACAGATAAAATTTTTTGTAGAATTGGAGCAAGTGATAATATTGCCAAAGGAGAATCCACTTTTTTGGTTGAAATGAATGAAACGGCCAATATTTTAAGGAATGCAACAGAAAAGAGTTTAATAATTATGGATGAGGTCGGAAGAGGTACTAGCACGAACGATGGGCTTGCTATTGCTTATTCTATTATAGAGTATATTTTAGAGTATATTAAGGCTAGAAGTTTGTTTGCCACGCATTTTCATGAATTGTCGTCTATTAATCATAAAGCTTTTATTAATCTTTCAATGAAAATTGAAAAACAAGGCAACGACCTTGTTTTCTTAAGAGAAGTTGAAGAAAAACCATCTCTTAATTCTTATGGAATTTATGTTGCTCGTATAGCAGGACTTCCTTTAAGGGTAATAGATAGAGCTAATGTTATTCTTGAAAGTTTAGTGGGTCGAGAGGGTGGTTTTTGTTTGGAGTTTCTTCCCCATGTTTCTTCTGATTGCAATGATAAAGGAGGCTTAAAGAATGACACCGATATTCATATTAAATTAAATGAATATTTGGAGTTAAAGAATTTTATTTCTAGCATAGATATTAATAATGTTACCCCTTTTCAATCAATAGAACTGTTAAATCAGATTATTTTAAAGGTTGTTTCTCACTCCAGTTAGTATGAGTTATTTAAATGCTCTAAAGAGCATATTTTTACCTTTTTGTGTTTTTTGTGGAAGAAGATATGTATCTTCTGATGCTCTTTGTGATCAGTGTAAGTTACTTTTTAATTTTAAAATTAAATTTGATGAGAATTTGATTTATTTTTTTTGAATATAAAGAGCATTATAAATCTTTAATTTTGTCTTATAAGAGGGATGCTCAAAAGTCAATTGGTAGATTTTTAGCAAGTGGAATTGCTGAATGTTTAAATGATATTGATTTTGATCAAATAGTAACCGTTCCTTGTAGTTTTAAAAGGAAATTATTTTATGGTTTTGATCATATGGAATACATTGGTATTTTATTAAGCCGTTTTGGTTTTAATTATATAAATATTTTTTCAAGGAAGTATGGAAAAAGTCAGAAGTTAATGAAAGGTAATTTCAGATTTGAAAATCTTGAAAATAAAATTAAATTAAGATCAAAATATAAAAATTTTCAGTTTAAAAAGATTGTTTTGCTTGATGATATTGTTACTACAGGAGCATCTATGTGCATTTGTGAAGATCTTATTATGCAATTGGGAGCTTATATAAGGTTATAAAGCTTTCGTTGGCTAAATCTTATAATTTGGTTTAATGTTGACATTATTTTTGCTAAGTGTTAACCTTGACTTAAGGTTTAGTTTATGGATTTAATAAGGTTCTTTAAAAGAACCTTATTATTTTTGGGGATGCAGTTGATTAAATGTTTTAACAAAAATAATGAAGTTTTTAATTTGATAAAAGATTTAACAGGGCGGTTAAATGTTGAGATATTAGAAATTAATATCTTTAGAAATAAAAATAATGGAAAAATTCAAATAGTTCTTTATAGTAAAGATTTTTCCTTATGTGTTGATTTGTTAACTGATTTGCATAAGATGATTTTATTAATTTTAGAAGCAAATATTAAATATGGTTTTACTTTAGAGCTTTCTACTCCAGGAATAGATAGAAAAATAAAAAGTGATAGAGAGTTTAAAATTTTTGAAGGCAGAAAGATTAAGTTGATGCTAGATAATGAATTTGAAGAAGGTTTTATATTAGAGTCAAAGCCAAAAAGTTTTATTTTTAAAACAGATAGCAAAGAAGTAAATGTTTTTTATAGTGATGTTAAGAAGGCCAGATTAGTTTAAGGAGGAAGTTTTAATGATAAAGGGCACGGGACATATGATTGTAAATATTGCAAATGATCGTGGCATGAGTATAGATTCTATTAGAAAAACAATTAAAGAATCGGTATTAATAGCTTATAAGAAGTATTTTGGAAGCAATGAGAATGCTTTTGTTAAGTTTGATGATGATACTGGAGATTTGTCTGTTTATGCAAAAAAGAAAATTGTAAAAGAGGTAAAAGATTCTTTGCTTGAAATATTAGAAAAAGATATTTCAAAGGAAAATATTGTAGAAAGTGGTTATGCGTACATTGAAATTAATCCTAAAGTTTTTGATAGGCTTTCTATTCAGGTTGCAAAACAAAGAACCAAAAATGATTTACAAGGAATTGAGGACAATGAAATTTTATCAGAGTTTAAAAGCAAGTTAAATAAGGTTGTTATTGGGTACGTTCAACAAAATAGAAATGGTGATCTTTATGTTAATCTTGGCAATACGGATGGTGTAATTCCCAAGAAGTATCAGTCGCCAAGAGAAGTTTATAATTTAAATGATAAGATTAGGGTTTTAGTTTATAATGTCAAAAAGGGTAGAAATGGCATTGAAGTTATTCTTTCTAGAACCCATCCAAAGTTTATTGAAGAGCTTTTGTCGCTTGAAATACCAGAAATTGAAGAGGGTATTATCAAGATTCATAAAATAGTTCGCGATCCTGGTTACAGAATAAAAGTTGCTGTTTATTCTGAAAAAGAAGAGATTGATCCTGTTGGTCCTTGTATAGGGCAAAAAGGAGTCAGAATTCAATCTATAATCAAGGAACTTGAAGGAGAAAAAATTGATATTATCCCTTATAGCAAGGATATTAAAGAATTTATAAAGGATTCTTTAACTCCTGCAAAGATAGAACATGTTTATATTCTTGACGAAGATTTGCATAAAGCTTTAGTAGTTGTTAGTGATGATCAACTTTCTCTTGCTATAGGTAAAATGGGGCAAAATGTTAGGCTTGCTAATAGACTTCTTGACTGGGCTATTGATGTTAAAACTAGCAGTCAGTTTGCAGAGATGAAAGCTAATTCGGAATTCAAGCAAGAAACACTCGAAATGTTTGATAAAGTTATGCAGGATACTTCTGAAGAGGAGCAATTTGAAGAGATCAGAAAAATAAGTGATCTTAGATTACTCGATTCTTCTGTGATTTCTAATTTATCAAAAGAGGGGTTTGATGATATTAACAATTTTTTACAAGCAGATGAAAGCGTGCTTTTTAATCTTGGGGTAAGTTATGAAAAGCAAGAAGAAATTAACAAAATATTAAAAGAGGGGATGATAATAATTACTAATGACAATGATGATTCTATGGGAAAGGTAGAAGAAGGTGAAGAGCTTCTTTGTCCAGAGTGCGGTGTTGTTATTAATGAAAATATGACCTCCTGTCCGGGTTGTAAAATAGGGCTTAGTTTTGAGTTTGAGGAGGAGTAGGTTTGTCGAAAAATATAGATGATATTAAAAATGAAGATGGCAAAAAGATTAAGATTATTAAGTTAAAAAAGAAGGTGGTGAAAATTGTAACACATAATGATTTAAGTGTTAAAAATGATTCAAATAGCTCTGTTGATTTGCATAAACACAACAACAAAACTGAATATTTACAAAATAGAGATAACAACAGAACTGGTGGATATTTTCAAAATAGGGACAACAGAACTGGTGGGTATTCGCAAAGCAGGGACAACAGAACTGGTGGATATTTTCAAAATAGGGATAACAGAGCTGGTGGATATTCACAGAGCAGCAGGGATAACAGAACTGGTGGGTATTCACAAAACAGGGACAAGAGAACTGGTGGGTATTTTCAAAACAGAGACAGCTCAGCCTCTCAATATCAAGGCTCAGCAAAGAAAACATATGTTGCCAAAAATAATTCTCAGAATAAATATGCTACTACTTCTATGTCTTTTAGAAGAGTTATAAAAACCAAAGTTCCTGTTATTGTTAGCAGCACATCTTCAACAGATTCTGAGAATAGCAAAGAGTTAAATCGTAAGCTTGGTGAGAAAAAAAAACAGCAACAAGAGAGTCAAAAAAGCTATAAGAGAAAAAAAGCAGAAACTGAGAGCAAGACAATTGAACAAAAAGTTTTTGAACAACTTCAAAAAAAGAAAAGAGAAAATTTAGCTAATCCTATTCCAAAGTCGATTGACATTATGGGTAGCATTACTGTTTCTGATCTTGCAAGAAAGATGAATTTAAAATCTTCTGATTTGATTGCTAAATTAATGGCTTTGGGCGTAATGGCCACTATTAATGAAAAAATAGATTCTGATACGGCAACTATTTTAGTTGAAGAATATGGTTCAAAAGTTAATGTTGTCTCTATTTATGATGAAACGGTTATAGAGGAAGAAGTGGAGGATCAAACTAAAAGAATTGAAAAACCTCCTGTTATTACAATAATGGGTCATGTTGATCATGGCAAGACTAAACTACTCTCTGTGCTTCAAAATATAGATATAAATCAAAGAGAGTCTGGTGGCATTACTCAGCATATTGGAGCTTATACTATTGTTTATAATGATCGAGAAATAACATTTTTAGATACTCCTGGTCATGAGGCTTTTACTATGATGAGAAGTCGTGGGGCTCAAGTTACAGACATTGTTGTTCTTGTTGTCTCAGCAATAGATGGTGTTATGCCTCAAACTATTGAAGCCATAAGTCATGCAAAAGAAGCAAATGTTCCAATTATTGTTGCTATAAATAAGATTGATTTGCCAGATTCAAATCCTGATAAGATTAAGCACCAGCTTTCAGAATACGACTTGGTACCTGAGGACTGGGGGGGAGACACCATTTTTGTGCTGATTTCTGCTCTTAAAAAGATAGGAATTTCTGAACTTCTTGATATGATTCTTTTACAGTCAGATATGATGTTATTAAAAGCAAACCCGTCCAAAAGAGCTATTGGAAAAGTACTTGATGCCAAGATTGATTTAGGGCGTGGAATAGTTTGTTCTGTTATTATTGAGGATGGAACCCTTTATGTGGGAGATTCTTTTGTGGGTGGGGCGTGCTATGGTAAAGTTAAAGCATTAATTAGTGACAAGGGTGTTTCTGTTAAGAGTGTTGGACCTGCTAAAGCCATTAGTGTTTTAGGATTTTCTTCAATGCCTCAGGCTGGGGATCCTTTTCAAGTAACTAAAACTGAAAAAGAGGCAAAATTGATTAGTTCTAAAAGACAAGATCTTAAAAAATATGAATCTTCTAAAAATGTAAAGAAAGTTACCATGTTAAATCTTTATGATTCAATCAAAGAAGGAACGCTAAAAGAGCTTAAAATAATTTTAAAAGCAGATGTTCAAGGTTCAGTCGAAGCTTTAAAGAATTCTCTTGAAAAATTAACAAACGATGAGGTTCGAGTAAGAGTTGTGCATTCATCAGCAGGGGTAATAACTGAAACAGATATTAGTTTTGCTTCTGCAAGCGATGCTATTGTTATTGGATTTCATGTAAGGCCTACTGCAAAAGCTCAAGTATTAGCAGATCAGGAAAAAGTTGAGATTAGAAAGTACAATATTATTTATGATGCTATAAATGATGTTAAATCAGTTCTTGAGGGAATGCTTGAGCCAGATGTTGAGCAGCAGTTTATTGGCTTTGCTGAAGTGAGAGCAGTAATAAATGTTCCTAAAATCGGGGTAATAGCTGGTTGTTATGTTTCTCAGGGACTAATAAAGCGAGATGCGATTACTAATGTAATGAGAGATGGCTTGCAGATTCATTCCGGCAAAATTTCGTCTTTAAAGCGATTTAAAGATGATGTTAAAGAAGTTGCTGAGCAATATGAGTGTGGTGTTGTGATTGATAATTATGCTAATATTAAAGAAGGAGATATAATTGAAGCATTTGAGGTAAAAAAGGTGAAAAAATCTTTTAAAACTTAGTATTGTTTTATTTATATGTGTTTATGTATAAGGATATTAAAAAGTTTAAGCTTGAAAGTTTTATTGCTCAAGAAATTGGCAATTTAATAGTAAGCGGGGAGATTAAAGATCCCAGGATTCATTCATTTTTAACCGTGGTTAAAGTAGAATTTTCAAAAGATTTAATAAATGCTAAAGTGTTTGTGGGCTCTATTAAAGAAGGTGCTTCTTTGGACAATGCAGTTAAAGCTTTAAATAGAGCTAAGGGATTTATTCAAAGTCAAATTATTAAGCGAATTAAAGTTAGAAGTACTCCTAAATTATTATTTGTTAAGGATGATTCTCTTTCTAAATCATTTTATGTTAATAAGTTGATTGAAGGATTAAATACCACAAGAGAGAATTAAGTTTGGAAAATGGATTCCTTTTAATTAATAAAGAGCAAGGTAAAACTTCTTTTGAAACTCTTTCCCTTGTGAAGAAATATTTTAATACAAATCGTGTTGGGCATGCTGGTACACTTGATAAATTTGCAAGTGGAATTTTGATTGGTCTTGTAGGAAAATGTACAAAGCTTTCAAGCTATTTTACTTCTTTAGATAAGGAGTATATAGCGGAATTTAGATTTGGATTAGAAACAGATACTCTTGATCCAAATGGAAAAATAGTTGGTAAAACAGATTATATCCCTAATTTAGAAGATATAGATTTAAAGCTTAAAGAGTTTGTAGGAGAGATTTATCAAAGTCCTCCTAGATTTTCTTCTGTTCATATTGATGGCAGCAGGGCTTATAAACTTGCTTTGAATGGAAAGTTTTTTGAAATTAAAAAACGAAGGGTGAATATTTATAGTATTCAAATATTAAGCTATGATTTTAGTTCTTCTTTGCTTAGTTTGAAAATTAACTGTTCTAAGGGCACCTATATAAGGAGTATTGCAAGGGATTTGGCTTATTCATTAAATTCTCGTGCATATGTTAGTAATTTAAAAAGAACTAAAGTAGGTATGTTTAGATTAAAAGATTCTACATTGTGTGAAAATTTAAGTAAAATCTCCTTAATTAGTCTAGAATCTTTAAAAAGTTTTGAAAAGGTTTACATTGATCATAATAAGATAAATCTTGTTAAAAATGGTGTTTATTTTGAAATTAAAATCAATATTGATGAATTTAAGATTTTAAAATCCAGAGAAGAGAAAATATTAGCAGTAATTCAAGGAGTGAGTTTGAATAAATACAAATATGTTATTATATTATAATTTTATATTTGTTTTTTAAACAATTTAATAATTTTTTATTAAAAATGACCTGAAAGGATAAATTACTTTTGTTATTTTTAGGAAAAAATATTATAATCTATCGTAGTAGTTATTTTAAATTATAGCAAGAGGTTTGTTAAGGCTTTGCTATAATGGTATAGGAGTTGCTTTATGATAGATAAAAAGCAAAAGCAAAAAATAGTTTCTGAATTTGGAAAAAATGAAAGTGATACTGGTTCTGTTGAGGTTCAGATTGCGCTTATTACAGGTAGGATAAAGTATTTAACTGAGCATTTAAAGATAAATAAAAAAGATCATAGTTCAAAAAGAGGTTTGTTAAAGTTGGTAGGGCAAAGGCGAAGTTTATTGCGGTATTATCAGAAAAAAGATTTAGAGGCTTACAGGGTTTTGATATCTAAACTTGGTCTTAGAAAATAAAAAGAGGTTGAATTTTGAGGAAAATATTAAAATTGAAAATAGGCGGAGACGAGTTAGTGTTTGAGACAGGATTTATGGCCAAACAGGCTAATGGATCGGTTCTTGCAACTTATGGGGGATCTTCTGTTCTTGCAACTGTTTGTTGCTCGAGTAGCGTGAGGGAAGATTTGGATTTTGTTCCGCTTTCTGTTGAATACAATGAGAAATATTATGCAGCTGGTAAAATTCCGGGAGGATTTATCAAAAGAGAAGGAAAACCAAAGGATAAAGAGATACTTGTTTCCAGGTTAATAGATAGGCCCATGAGGCCTCTTTTTGATAAAAGATTTGGTCGAGAAATTCAAGTAATTCCTACGACTTTAGCTACAGATCAGCTCAATCCTCCTGATATTGTTGGAATGAATGCTGCTTTTACGGCAGTTTATTTGTCAGATATTCCGTTTAACGGTCCAATTGCGGCTGTTAGAATGGTTTATTTGAATGGGAAGTTTATAGTAAATCCTTCCTTTGAAGAGATTCATGATTCTGATCTTGATATTGTTGTTGCCGGAAGTTTAAATGGAATTACTATGGTAGAAGGTGGTGCTAATGAGGTTAGTGAGGATATTTTGCTCTCAGCAATAGATGGTGCGCATGAGTATATTAAACAAATTTGTAATGCTCAAAAAGAATTTTTAGATATTGTAGGCAAGAAGGAAAAACTTCCTTTAGCTTTTGAAGAAAAAATATTTGAGTTTAAAGAGGAGCTTAGAGATTTTGTTTATGCTGATCTTAAAGAAGCTTGCTTTGTTAAGGGAAAGCTTAATAGAGATAAAGCTATAACTTTGCTGCGAAATAAATCTTATGAGTATTTTTCTTCTCTTGAGAAATTGACTGATAGTAATGAGTCTCTTTTTCATAAAGCTTTTGATGATTTTGAGAAGGAGATTGTTAGAAATTCAATTCTTAATGATAATATTAGAACAGATGGCAGAACTCCCGGTGAGATTAGAGATATTATTTCAGAAGTTGATATTTTAAGTAGAACGCATGGGTCTGCACTTTTTACAAGGGGAGAGACGCAAGCCTTAGCGGTAACTACTCTTGGTACAAGCATTGATGAGCAAATAATGGATGATATTGATGGCGATAAGCGCCTTAATTTTATGCTCCATTATAATTTCCCTCCATTTTCAGTTGGCGAGACTGGTAGACTTATAACCGGCAGGCGTGAGATTGGACATGGTCATTTGGCTCAAAGAGCTTTAGAATCAATGATTCCTGAAAAAAATGATTTTCCTTATACTATTAGAGTAGTTTCTGAAGTTTTAGAGTCTAATGGATCTTCTTCAATGGCTACTGTTTGTGCTGGGAGCATGTCTTTAATGTCAGCAGGGGTGCCTGTTAAAGAGCAAGTTGCAGGAATAGCTATGGGACTTATTAGCGAAGGGGATAAATATGTAGTTTTAAGTGATATTCTTGGAGAAGAGGATCATTTAGGTGATATGGACTTTAAAGTGGCTGGTACGAAAAATGGGATTACTGGGTTCCAAATGGATATAAAGATTGAAAATGTTACTAAAAATTTAATGAGGGATGCTCTTGAGCAGGCAAGAATAGGTAGAATACATATATTATCTATTATGAATACTGTAATTTCTAATTCAAGAGTTGGTATATCTAAGTATGCTCCCAAAATTGTTCAACTTCAAATTGATATTGACAAGATATCTCTTGTAATAGGATCTACTGGAAAAACCGTTAAGGCTATAACAGATGAATTTGAAGTTAAGGTTCAAATTGAACAGAATGGAAAAATTATTCTTTTCGGGGATGATGATTTTAAGATCCAAAAGGCTAAAGAAAGAATAGAAAGTATTGTAAGAGATCCAAAGGTGGGCGAAATTTATGAAGGAACTGTTAAAAAGATTAATAGCTTTGGGGCTTTTATTGAACTTACTCCTGCAAAGGAAGGATTTTTAAGTACTCGTTTGAGACCCAGAGACAGCAAGTATGGTTCTGGAAGACTTGGAAATAGTAATAGGTATTCTAGATTTGGTGGGGGTGTAGATAATGTAAGAGGTAATGTGGGGTTAGTTCGACCTCCAAAACTAGAAGAAGGTCAGCGAATTAAAGTGAGAATAATTGATATAGACAAATTTGGGAAAATTGATCTTGAAATTGTTAGAGATAAAGATTATTAAAATAATATGAAATTTATTTTGAATAATTTATTTAAAGGTTGCCTTATATGTGTTGTCTTCTTTTTTTCCTGCCTTACTACAAATAGATCTATTCAAGATTCTCATATTAGCGATATTGTAGAAAAGAAAAAAGAAGTAGTTATTATTGATGAAAATAATGGTGCTCTTGAGAGCGAATTTAAAAGAGACTATTTGATGGGATTAAAAGATAATGAATCTTTTTTTCTTAGTGATGCTTTTTTAAAAGAAAATAATTTTTATTTTAAAAAAGCCAGAGAAAGTTATGCTAAAAAAAATATTGATTTGACAAATTATTATTTGAATAAAATAGTAGCTAATGAGAATCAGTACAGCAGGGAATTGTTAGCTAAGGCGAATTTGTTTTTTGGATATGTAAATTATGAAAATGGTTTTTATGATCTTTCCGAGTATAATTTTGACCTCTTTTTAAAAAACTATAAATATTCTCATGCTAGTTTAAGATCAGCTGAATTGAAATATCTTGTTAAAGAAAAATCGGATGCAATTTCTGCATTTAAAGAGATTAATGAGTTTTCTATCTCAGGCTATGATAAAGAGATTTATAACTTTTTAAGTAATAAACTTGGAGTAAGTCATTTAAACCTGGAGTCTTTAGGATTCCTTGACAATAGCGTTTTTGATACATTTGTCTTTAATGATAATATATTTGTAACTAATATATTGGGAGGGCTTTTAAGATATAATATTAAAAAAAATGATTGTAGAGTCTATCTTAAGGATAAAAAAAGCATTTTTTTAAATGGCATTAGAGGTTTTGCGGATTATAATGGAACAATTTATATTGGTGGTAAAAATATTGTTTATTACATAGATGATGTTGATGGGGATTTAAAGCAAATAAATGTTCCCAATAATGCTGATTTTAGCAATGTACAAGTTTTGCTTGGTGTTAAAAATGGAATATTTGTTGGTACTCTAAATTCTGGATTATGGTTTTATGATTTAAAAAATTGGAAAAATATACCGCTTGGATCTAATAAAATTTCTTCGCTTTGCTTTGATAGTTTAAAAAATTTATTATTAGTTGGAACAGTTGACAAGGCTATTTATAGTATTAATGTAGATAATTTTAAAAAGATCGAACATTTGGATTTTTTTAGCAAGAATGATAATGAAAAAAATATTAATTTTATAAAAGAATATAAAGATAGTTATTTTGTTGGAACATATGGTGGGGGTCTTTTTGAATTAAATTTAAATAAAAATAGCTATAAAAAGCACGTTATTGCCAATAATATTGATGTTAATTATTTTATGGATATGGAGATTAAAGATAAAAAGTTATTGTTTGCAACCTTTGATCATGGGTTATTGATTTATGATTCTGAAAATGACAATTGGGATTATTTTGGACCCAATAATGGGCTTCTTAATTTGAATTTAATAAAAGTTTCTAGATTTGAAAATTATGTCATACTGGGTACTCTTAGTAACGGTTTGGTTTTTGTAGATGAAAATATTAAAAAACAGTTATGAGTCATACATAATTACTGAATTTTTTAAATATTTTTTAATTACATTTTTATTTTTCTTTTTTGTATTTTTTATAAATCAAATTTTATTCTTTATGAGAATACTTCTTCAAAATTATGTTCCCTTTTTTAAGGCTTTTATTTTTATTATATATTCTCTTCCTATGGTTATTGCGCTTTCTCCCCCTTTTGCTTCTTTGATTTCAGTAATTCTTACTATTCATAAATTCAAGCTTCACAATGAAATTTTAGCTTTTCGTTCAATTGGCATATCAATTTTTGATTTACTTGTCCCATTTTTTAAGTTGGGAATAGTTATTGTTTTTATATCTTTTATATCTAATGATATTTTACTTCCGCTTGGATCTATTGGCAGGTTAAAAATTTTTAATGAAATAAAAGAAGAAGTTCCTCATTTGGTATTAAAGCCTTATTCAAGCAAGCAGTATGGAGATTTGATTTTTGTTTCTGGTGAGAAATCGGAAAATGGTTATAAAAATGTAACGTTTTTTGATAACACTGGGCTTAAGGGTTTTGATAGAATATTTATGGCAAAAAATCTTGATATTAGAAAAGAAAATTTTCAAGTGTATTTTATTTTAAATGATGTTCTATCTATTGCCTTAACAGATAGTGAGAGTGGATTTTATGATTATTTTTATGCAGATAAGATGAAATATTCAATCGATCAGGTTACATTTAGTGATAATTTTTTATTAAATTATGTAACTCCTTCTCAAATAAGCATGAGGGATGTTATAAAATTAATTAAAAAGCAAAATAATTTAATTGCAGATTCAAATATAAAAAATAATCTAGAAGGAGACTTATTAAGTTTAAATTTTTCAAATCTTTATTTAAATTATTTATACAATCAAGGTTATTATGTGGATGAATCTTATGTTTTTGAAAATTTGAACTACATGTATAATTTAAATTTAAATTTTAAACCCTATCAAGATAGAAGTATGAAGCAAAATTTGGCCCTGTTTAATCTTGAATTTTATCAAAAAATTAGTTTACCATTTTCAGTTTTATTTTTTATTTTTTTGGCTTTTTCAATGGGAATGTATTCTAATAGGAAATATTCCATTATTCTTGAGCTTGTAATTTCAATTATTATTTGTGTTTTTTATTGGGTGATGTTTATTGGTGGAAAGGTTTATACTGTGCAGTATGCACCAAATCCTGTTATTGTTACTATTTTGCCCAATTTAATTTTAATTATTGCAGGAGCAATTCTCTTTTTAAGATTGTTAAAAAAATGAAAATAGATAAGCTTTTTGTAAAAAGCATCATTCTTACTTTTTTGTCCATGAACTTACTTTTCATGATTTTAATTATACTTGGTGATTTATTTGTCAATCTTCTTAATTATCTTGAAAAGAATATTGGTTTTAAGGATATTCTTTATATTTATTATTTATATTTGCCGAAGGCGTTTTCAGATGGAGTGGCTTTATCTTTTCTTTTTGCTATTTCCAATCTTATTGGTAATCTTTCTATGAGAAATGAAATAATAGGTCTTTTTAGTTGTGGTGTTCCACTTACCAGGATATTAAAACCAATCATTTTAATTAGTTTATTTATTTCAGTTTTTCTTTTCTTTTTTGATAATTATTTGGTAATAGATACTGTAGCAAGAAGAGATATTCTTATTAAGAATAGCATTGGCAATAGTGAATCTGGAGATAAAACTATAATAATAAGAGATTTTGCTAGGGAAATTTATAATATTAAATCTTATGATATTGATGAGAATACTTTTATGAATTTAATGATTGTGATTAAAGACAGTAAAGATGAGTTTCAAACAAGGTATGATGTAAGTAAAGCTGAATGGAAAGATAATAAATGGAAGCTTTATGGTATTAGAGAGTTTGTTAAGGTTGGTAAAAAAATTAAAGAGAATTTCTACGATGTTCTTGATGGGACAGGAATTATTAAGCTGGCGCCCGATTACATAAGAACTGTGATGCTTTCATCAAAGGCGTTAAATTTTACAAAACTTATTAATTGGATAAGTTTTCTTAAAGCCGAACGTTTAAATTATTCTGATGCATTGTTTGATTTGTTGAATAGGGTATTCTTTTCGTTTAGATTAATTCTTCTTAGCTTTACTGTTGGGTTTATTGCTCTTGCTCTTAAAAAAAATATTTTTATACTCAGTTTATTAAATAGCATTGCTTTTGCTGTTGTTTATGTTATTTCTATTGTAATTTTTAATTTTTTAGCGGATCTAGGTTATTTGCATATATATATAGCAAGCTCTTTTACAACTATATTTTTTTTGATTATCAATGTTTTTGTTTATAGGATTGTTAGAAAATAATATATAATAACTATTTGAGATTTTTATATGTTTAGTGGGGGTGTACTTTATGTACAAGGTATTCAAGAGGATTTAATATATTTTATGAAATCGAAAGAGCTTTTTGGAATAGTTTTGGCAAGGGGCGGATAGTATTTGTTATATGTTTCGACCGATTTCAAAGATCAGAATCAGAATCAGAATCAGAATTCTAAATGATAATTGATAATTTTTTAAATTTTATAACTTCATATTTTAAAAAGTGTGAAGGGGGAAATTTCGATGAATAAGTATATTGTTTCTACAATTTTGGTAATGATTTCCACGTTTTTTTCAAGAATAATGGGCTTTGTAAAGATAAAGATTTTCTCTTATTATTTTGGTGCAAATCTTGATGCTGATATTTTTAACTATGTTTTCAATATTCCTAATAATTTGCGCAAAATTCTTTCAGAGGGTGCAATGACTTCGGCTTTTTTGCCCGAATTTACACATGAAAAAAACAAATCGAGCGAAAAAGCAATTTCTTTTTTCAGAACTGTCATAACCTTTAACGTTATTTCCATTGGGTTAATTATTTTAGTTATGATTATTTTTGCAAAGCCTATTATGTATTTCATGTCTTATTATAGGGGAGAAAACTTAATTTTTGCAAGTTCTGTATTTAGTTATTTGGTATTATATATTTTATTAATAAGCCTATCATCAATCTTCGTATCTGTTCTAAATTCATATAAAATTTTTTTCATTCCTTCATTTTCGCCTATTATGCTTTCTTTTGGGATAATATTGAGTATATTCTTATTTTATGGCCGTTTTGGAATATATAGTGCTGTTATGGGCGTAATTTTTGGTGGGTTTTTGCAATTTTTGATTCCGTTTGTAAATTGCCTTATGATTGGTTTTGCCTGGAAGCCAACATTTTATTTTAGAGAAAAAGTATTTTTAAATTTTTTAACCAGATGGCTTCGTATGATTTTTGGATTTTCCATTTCAATTGTTACTCAGCAAATTTCATTTGCATTAGCATCTACCCTTGAGATAGGAAGTGTTTCTATTCTTAGTAATGCGGTAGTTTATTATCAGCTTCCTGTGGGGATTTTTTACATTTCTATTGCAACAGTAATTTTCCCCAAAATGGCAGAGTATGCTGTTTTGGGAAATAATATAAAATTAAATGCCCTTTTAGTGGATGGAATTAAAATTTTATTGTTAATTTTTATTCCAGTATCTTTTTTAATGTTTATTTGGTCTGATTATATTTTAAATTTATTTCTTATGGGGGGCAAATTTTCTATTTATGATACTCAAAAAACAGCAGGTCTTTTGAAGTGTTTTCTTTTAGGCTTACTTTTTTATTCAATGTTTAGTTTTTTCCAAAAATATTATTTTTCTATTCGTGATGCAAAAACCCCATTTTATTTGAGTGTTTTATTTTCCATTCTTGATATTGCACTTTCTGTTTTTGGTATTAATTATTATGGTTTGAATGCTTTAGCATTAGCTCAATCTATTTCTTTTATGATTTGTGTAATTGTTTTTTATTTTATAATATTGAAAAGTGGAGTTAAAATTGACTTAATTGAAATTTTATTTGTTTTTTTAAAGTCAATTATTACACTTTTCCCTTTATATGCAATTTATTTCTTTTTTGCAAGGTTTCAGTGGGATGTGGGGTTTAGTTTTAAAAATCTTTATTTTTTAATTGCAGCTGGAATTGTTAGTATTTTTATTTTGTTTATTTGTTATTCTGTCTTAGGAATAAATAAGCTTTTTAGATATATTAGGAAGGATGCTTTATGAAATATTTTTATTTTTTATTTTTTTTACTTATTTTTAATGTGTATGCTCAAAATGTTAACCCTCCAACTTTTCCTAGTCCTCCTTTGTTACCCAAAATTACAGAAAATAAGCTTGTTGAGCGAGAAAACTCTTCTAAGAGGTTTGCTAATGCTGATTTAGATAGTAAGTATGTTAACGATACAATTCTTTATGGGCTTGATAGTCAAGTTACAAGCATTATAAAAGCTCTTAAAAAATCAGGCGATAGTCAATATAATTTTTCTCTTAAAAAAAGACTTGAGAAAACTTTTAATTCTGAGATTAAAAAGGAAATACTTGAATTGTTTATTTCTCTTAAGTATTCAGGGGGAATTGATACAGCAAATTATATTCTTGAAAATTATGAGAGCAAAAGATATTCAAATGCTTTATTTGGTTTGGCAATTTCGTATCTTAAGGAGTTTGATGATAAAGATAAATTAAAGAAAGCTCTTATTGACATTCTTGAAAATAAAGAGGGCAATGTGGTTTCTATTGCAGCTTATTATTTAGGAGAGCTTAATTCTCTTGAATATTCTAAAAATATGATGGAAGTTTTTGAAAAATATTCTGGAAATGATGGGGCTAGAAGAGAAATACTTGTTGCTCTTGGGAAAATGCTAGCTGTTGATTATCAGGATAGAATTTATGAAATTTCGCTAGATAATTATGAGGGTCCATCAATTAAGGCTGCTGCAATCGAAGCGTTGTCATATCTTGCTCCAGATAAAGTAACTGCAAATGCTGATTTGTATCTTCAGAGTAATAACAATAATTTAAATGTTAAATTAGCTATTATTGCTTCTTTATCTAAAGATTCTTCTTTAAAGTCTAAAGAGATTTTACAAGGATTTTTAAGAGATTCTGATGATAATATTAGATTTAAAGCTATCAATGCAATCAAAGGACATAAGGACTCTTCAGCAAAGGATGTTTTGATTTATAAGCTTAAAAGCGATCCATCTCTTAAGGTCAGGGAGGCTTCTGCTAAAGCTTTAATTGATATGGATCTTGGGGATACTGAGATAAAAAACATTATGTTTGATTTTAAGATTGACAATAATTTTAAAATTTCAATGTTTAGTTACCTTTTGGATAAGGATTCTTTAAAATCATTGTCAATTGCTTTAGAAATTGTTGATAAAGAAAATATTAATAGGCCTTCAAATGTTTTAAGAGGTATTGCTTCAATGTTGGCTGCTAAAAAGGGCAATTTTGATAATTTTTATTCTAAAATCATTGACAGTAAAAATGTTGATTTAAGACATTTTGCATTAAAAGGAGCTGTTTATAATAAATCTTTATCGCTTTATGATAAACTTAAAAAAATTAAAAGTGAAACGAACTCCGAATATATTAAAATGCTTTTAAAAGATTATTGATTATCCATTGTTAGTACAAAATTTTAAAATTTCTTTAGCTACTTTTGATTTTTCCATTTCTGGCAGTTCTTTTGTGCTTTGTTTATTTATTATATAAACTTTGTTTAAGTTTGAACCGAAATATTTAAGTTCATTTGCAATAATAAAGTCCAAGTTTTTCTTTTTTAATTTTTCTTTAGCTTTTTGAATTAAATTTTTAGAATTCTCAGCGCAAAATCCAATAACAATTTGGTTTTTAAGCTTATTGTGTCCTATGTGTTGGATTATGTCAGGATTTTTTGCCAATTTTATATATAATCTATTAATTTTATTTTTATTAATTTTACTATTGAAAATACGTTTGGGTTTAAAATCGGCTACAGCAGCAGCTCCAATTATTATTTCAAATTTATTATATATTTTTAGAGCTTCCTTGTACATTTCCATTGCAGTTTTTATTTTTATAATATTGACTCCTTCAGGTTCATTTTCATTGGTTGGGCCTGTAATAATTGTAACTTGAGCTCCTAGCTTGACAGCCTCTTGTGCTAAGCAAAACCCCATTTTTCCCGTTGATGTATTTGAAAAATAGCGAATTGGGTCTATTAATTCTTCAGTTCTGGATGCTGTTATAAGTATTTTTTTGTTTTTTAGGTAATTTTTTTGATTAAATTCATCCAATATTATTTTTATAATTTCATCTTCATTTTTAAGGCGCCCTAATGCATTTGATGAGCAAGCCAAAAATCCTGTATCAGGCTCAATGAATTTATAATGATAGGCTTTAAGCTTTTTTATATTTTCTTTTAAAATAGGGTTTGAATACATTATATTATTCATTGCTATTGCAAAATAAGTAGGGGCTGTACTTGCAGATATTATTGTAGTTAATGCATCATCAGCAATTCCTGATGCGATTTTAGATATTGTGTTGTAGGTAGCAGGAATAATAAGAATTAAGTGTGCCCATTTTGCAATTTTTATATGCTCAACTTCATTGTGGTCTAAATCCCATAAATTAGTAATTATTTTGTTCTTAGAAATGGTTTCTAAAGTTAATGGAGTAATAAATTTAGTTGCACTTTGCGTCATTATAACTTTAACTTTGTATCCTAATTTAACTAAACTAGAAACTATGTAAACTGACTTGTAAGAGGCTATTCCTCCACATATGCCAATTAATATATGTTTATTTTTATCCATATAATATTTATTATATAATATACGTTATATTTGAATTATAGTTATTTCTTTTTGTTAAGGTTGTTTTAAATGAGAAATAGGATTTTGTACGTTGTATTATTGTATGTTTTTATGTTTTTGTTGTGGTTTTGTTTTGCTTATTTTGTTGACACATCAGCTACTATGTTTAATATTCCTTTGTGGTTTTTTTCATCAGGAATTTTATTCCCCAGTATAAATTTTTTTTTGGTTTGTTTTTTTATTTTAGTAATTAGTAAAACTTGATACACCATTGATAATTTTTTTATTTTTAGATTTTTTTTTAAAAAAGAAGTAGAGGTAGGTTTTTGTTATTAAATAAATATTTTCTTGCAAATCGAAATATTAATTTTATTGTTATGGCTTTGTTATTTTCTTCTAGTTATGTTAGTGCTAGTAGTTTTATTTCTGGTCCTTCTGCTGTTTATAAGTATGGATTATCTTTTATATTATTAGCTACCATACAAATTCCTACAACTTTAATTGTTTTTATGATTGTTGGTCAGAGATTAAATCTCGAATCAAAAAAAATTGATGCAATTAATATTATTGATTATATTAGGCATAGATATGAAAGTGATTTTTTGGCGTTAATGAGTGGATTTGTATTTATTTTTTTTTCAATGTTTTTGATTTCTGCCCAATTAATAGGTGGTGCGAAGCTTATAGAAGTTTTTTGGGATATTGATTACGTAGTTGGTCTTTTGTTTTTTACCTTATTGGTTTTTATTTATGTATTTTTTGGCGGTTTTAAGGCAGTAGCTTATACGGACTTGATTCAAGGATTTTTAATGCTAGTTTCATCCGTTATTTTGTTTTCCAAGATGCTAGATTTGGGGGGAGGCATTGATAATTTATTTAAAACAGCAATGTCTAGCTTAGATAAAAACCTTTTACTCCCTTCAAATGCTGATTTGAAACCACAATATATAATTTCTTTTTGGATATTAATAGGAATAGGAATATTAGGGCAGCCTCAGATTATTAATAATTTTATAGCATTTAAAGATGAGAATGCTATAAAATTTTCTCTTCCCATTTCTACTTTTATTATTAGCTTTTTAATTGTTTTGATGCATTTAATAGGGTTTTTTGCTGTTATTCTTTTTCCGGATTTAAATCCAAATGATAAAGTTGTTTTAAATGTAGCTTTAAAAGTTTTAAGTCCTTTTTCTTGTTTTATATTTTTTATGGGTCTTTTATCTGCAATACTGTCTACAGTAGATTCAAATTTTCTCTTAATGACATCTGTTTTAATAAAGTCAATATTTATTTATAAAAAAGATTTAAAAGAAAATGTAAAAGTTAGAAGAGTAATAATGATTTCTAATATTTTTTTTATTTTAATAATATTTATGTTTTCTCTCTTTCCTCCCAATTTTTTATTCTTCGTTAATATTTTTGCTTTTGGAGCTTTGGAAGTTTCGTTTTTCCCAATTATTGTTTTTGGACTTTATTTGAATTTTGTAAGCAAAATAGCGGCTTTTGTTTCTATGTTGTTAGGCCTAATATTTTATTTGTGCATTTTATTCTTTGGTCTAAATATTTGGTTTTTTCACCCCGTTTTTCCAGCATTTTTTGTTTCTATATTTACATTTTTAACAGTTAATTTTTTTTGTAAAAAAAATAGTAAGGTTTGTTAAGGATATTTTTTGCGTTTGGATAAGTATATTTTTTTAGAAGTACTTGCTAATGATAATGGCAAGCGACTAGATTCAATTTTAAATAAAATTTTAAATTTATCTAAAGCTTTGATAATAAAACATATCAGAAAGGGTGACATTAGGCTGAATGGTTTAAAATCACATTTTTCATGTAGAGTTTGTGTGGGTGATAAAATTTATTTGTATAAATCTTTAGCCCAAAGTTTGAATTTAACCATGAATGAGTGCTTTAAAGGCAATATTGATTTTCAATGTATTCGGAAAAGAATAATTTATGAAGATAGCGACTTACTTGTTTTGGATAAGCAAAGAGGTGTTTTAGTTCATGGAGGTAAAGATTCTCTTGATTTTTTAGTAAATGCTTATCTTTTAAGTCAAAATTTAAGATCTCTAAGCTTTAAACCCTCAGCAGTTCATAGGCTTGACAGGAATACTTCTGGTATTATTATTTTTGCAAAAAATATAAATGCTGCAAGAAAGTTAAGTGCGGCATTTAGTGGTGGATCTATAATTAAAAAATATTTTGCGATACTTTTAGGTGAGGTTAAGTCTTCTGTTGTTTATAAAAATCATTTATTTAGAAATAAAAGGTTGAGAAAAACTTTTGTTTTAGAAGATAAAGGGGTTATTAATGCAATTACAAAGGTTAATCCAATATTATCTTCAAAAAGAGCCACTCTTGCCGAGATTGTTATTGAAACAGGCTTTACTCATCAAATAAGGTCTCAGTGTTCCTTTTACAATCATCCTTTAATTAATGACAAGAAATACTGTGATAAATTCAAGAAAAGCGATTACTTTTTACATGCTTTTTTGGTAGAATTTAATGGGATATTCTTTAAGAAGAATGAATTTTGCTCTAAGCCTAGTTTAGAATTTTTAAAGCAAGTAAAAGATATTTTTGGTGTCTATGGATTTCCAGAATTTTTCAAGCGATTTTTTTTTAAAAAAAATATTAAGCAAGGTTAAAAATTTTGCAATTAGCATTAAGCATAAATTTATTAGAGTTAAAGTATATGCATTAGTAGGGTCTGCTGGAACTGGTAAGAGCTTTAGATCGCATTTGATAGCAGATAAATATTCAATACCTTTAATCATTGATGATGGTGTTTTAATTAAAAACATGAAAATCATTGCTGGAAGTTCTGCTAAGTTTGAAGATAATGTTTTTAGAGCGGTAAGGCGATCTGTATTTGAGGATGATGCTCATTGCAGAGAAATGATTGAAGTGATTGCAAGAGAAGAATTTAATAAAATATTAATATTAGGAACAAGTCTTAAAATGATAGATAAAATAATTTCAAGACTTTTGTTGCCAAATGTTTTTAAAATTATTTACATAACGGATGTTTCAACCAGACAGGAAATAGAAAAAGCAAAAATTTCAAGGCAAATGGGGGAGCATGTTGTACCGGCAGCTGCTTTTGAAATAACGTCTATTAGACCCAATTTGCTATTAAACTCAATTAAAGTTTTTTTTAAAAGTGGATGGTTCTTTGCTAGGAAGAAAAATTATATTCGATCTGTTGTAAGGCCCCATTTTTATGAAGAAGGGGTTTTATCTATTTCCAAGCGAGCTGTAAGGCAAATTATTGAACATTGTGTTTCTGAATACGATAGAAATTATATTGTTTATGATCTTAAAATCAAAAAAGATGGAAACAATTACCTTTTTAAGCTATTTTTAAATATTCCTCTTGGAAATGACTTGCTTAATAATACAGAAATGCTTAGAACTTATATTATTACGAACGTACTTAAGTATACAATAATTAATATATTATCTATTGATATAGTTATACATAAGTTTTATAACAAAAAAGATTATTTAGAAGAAAGCTATGAAGATTAATTTTGACGATTTGAATAATATTTTTTTTGTAGGAATAAAGGGAAGTGGAGTTTGTTCTTTGGCTTGTTTTTTAAATTCAAAAGGGTATTGTGTAGAAGGGGTAGATGTTTCTGATGAATTTAATACCGATGAAATTTTAAGTAATAATAAAATATTTTATTATGAGAATATTTATGGGTTTTCATTAAAACAGCTTGATAGGTCTTTTGATTTAATAATATATTCTTCAGCCTATGATAAGGATAGCTTGCAAGTTTTACTTGAGGCAAAGGAATTAAATATACCTGTTTTATCTTATCCTGAGGTTCTTGGTGAGCTTTCTAGAAAGTACTATAGCATTGGAATTGCGGGTTCTCATGGAAAAACTACTACTACGGCGTTTTTAGGTGTTCTTTTTAATAAATTAGGATTAAATCCCAATGTTATTGTGGGGGCAAGTGTTAAAGATTTTGAAGATAATTCTGCAATAGCAGGTATTAGTGATATTTTTATTGCTGAAACTTGTGAATATAAAAAACATTTTTTGAATTTTAGTCCTAATATGGTTATTTTAACCAATGTTGACTATGAACATGTTGATTTTTTTAAAAATTATGAGGCTCTTGAAGACACTTTTTTACAGTATATTAGTAATTTGAAGAAGAATGGAATATTAATAATTAATTCCGATGATAATAATTTGCTTAAAATTAAAAGACAAATCAGCAGAAAAGATATAAATATTTTTAGCTATGGATCCAAAGATTTATCTGATTTTCAAATAAGTAATATTGCAGTTAGGGGTGAATATTTTTGTTTTTCTTTTTTAGGTTTGTTAAACGTTGAGCTTAAGACCGTTTTATTTCATAATATATTAAATTTTTCAGCAGCACTTTTGGCTTTAAGTTTATTTTTAAAAAGTAATGGAAAATCAATTTTTGATTTTGAAGAAGAAGTGAAGAGCATTGCAAGAAATTATAGTGGTATAAAAAGAAGGGTTGAAGTTGTTAAAAAGGAAAATGGAGTGATTTACATGGACGATTACGCTCATCATCCTAATGAAATTAAAAATACACTTTTTGGTATTAAAAATTTTTATAAGAACAAACGCATAATTTTGGATTTTATGCCCCATACTTTTACAAGAACAAAAGAATTTTTTACCGATTTTGTTGAAGTTTTAAGTGCTGCTGATATATTAATCTTGCACAATATATATCTTTCAAATAGGGAAAATTTTAATCCAGATGAACTTTCTGTTAAATTATTTTTAAGTATTAAAAAGATAAATAAAAATACTTATTTTTTTAAAGATGTTAAGGACTCTATTAATTTTATAAAAAGTTTATTAATATCGGGAGACTTGTTTATTACAATGGGCGCTGGAAATAATTTTATTTTACACGATTTTCTGTAAGGGTGTTGTATTGAAAAGCATGACGGGATTTTTTTATTTAGAAAAGATAATTGGTAATTATATGTTTAGTGTTAATTTGAAATCTTATAATGGAAAATTTTTAGAATTTAAATTTAGATTACCAGAAATTTTTTCTGGTTATGATCTTGATATAAGAAGTTTGATTTCAAAGTATATTAGCAGAGGCAATGTTTTTTTAAATGTAGGATATAAAGAATTGGTTCCCCGTGTGAATTTTACAGTTAATCCTAATTATATTGAAGCTATTTCTAAACTTAGAGATTCTTTGGCACATACTGATCTTAATATTAAAAACGAACTAAGTTTAGGTGATTTTTTATCATTAAAGGGAGCTTTGATAATTGATGAGGATACTGAACATCAAGAAGAGATTTATGGGCTGTTTAAAGGTGTTCTAGAGGAAGCCTTATTGCATTACAATAATGGAAGAAGTTTTGAAGGAGAAAATACTAAGTCAGACATAGTGTCAACCCTTGTGTTAATCGAGCGGGACCTTAAAATTGTTAAAGATGCTTGCAGTGATATAAATGTTAGATTATTTGCAAGCATTAAAGAAAATATCTCTAAATTAATGGATGAATTTAGAGATTTAAATATTGCAGAAGAGGCAGCTAAAATGGCAATTCGTTTAGATATCAATGAAGAGATTATGCGCTTAGATTCTCATATAGAAACTTTTTATAAAAATCTTGAATATGAGATATGTGGCAAAGTTCTTGAATTTATTTCTCAAGAAATGCACAGAGAAATAACAACCATGAGTAATAAGGCGGTTGATCTTGATATTAAGAATTTGATTTTGAATATGAAGTTAAATTTAGAAAAAATAAAAGAGCAAATAAGGAATGTTGAATGAGAATAGCACTTTCTGGTAAGAGTGGTTGTGGCAATACTACTGTAAGTGGGATGATTGCTAAACATTATGGTCTTGAGTTTATTAATTATACTTTTCATGATATTGCAAGAGAGCATAATATTCCTTTTTCAGAGTTTTATGAGAAAGAGATAATAGGAAGAAATGATTACTATTGGGATAGATATCTTGACAATAGATTGTCTGTGCTTTCTAGAAAAAAAAATACAGTACTTGCATCTCGTCTTGCCATTTGGATTTCTAAGAGCGCTGATTTAAAAATATATCTTTATGCTAAAATAGAAGTTAGAGCCGAGAGAATAATGATTAGAGAGGGGGGCATGTATTCTGACGTTTTAAGCAGTACTTTTAGTAGAGATGAAAATGATAAAAAAAGATATTTAGCTATTTACAATATAGATATTGATGATTATTCTTCAGAGACCGATTTAGTGATTGATGTTACAAATATTAATTCAAATGAAGTTTTTGAATTAATTAGGGATGAAATTGATAAAAGAAACTTGAAAAAAATTAGCTAAACTTATTAATATGTTTGGCTAATAAGGAGATTAAATGACTAAATTGCCTTTAAAAAAAATACAAGATTTTGATGGAAATTTTTATGAGCTTGTTGTTGCAACTATAATGCGCACAGAGCAAATTATAGACAATATTTCTTTGGCAGAACATGCTATTTTTGATGATAAAATACTAGGACAAGCTTTTAATGATGTTTTGACTGGTAAATTTAGCTATTCAATTGAAGGAAGATAGAATAGTTTTTATTTTTGGCCCTACAGCTGTGGGCAAAAGCAATATTTTGTTTCATTTTCCAAAAAATCAAGCAGAAATTATTAATGTTGACTCTATTCAAGTGTATAAAGAGTTTAATATAGCTTCTTCAAAGCCAAGCAAAGATTTAATGAAACATATAAAGCATCATTTAGTAGATTTTTTAGATCCCGAAAAGGAGTATACCATTGGAATTTTTTACGAACATGCTTTAAGAATAGTAAAAGAAATAAGACAGAAAAAAAAAATTCCCATATTTGTAGGAGGTACTGCTTTTTATTTTAAGCATTTAAAGGACGGATTTCCTTCAACGCCTTTGGTTACTTCTAAAATAAGAGCTTATGTAAATAATCTTTTAGAGCTTAAGGGTAAATCTTATCTTTTAAAGGAATTGGAAAATATAGATCCTGTCAGATTTCATATGTTAAACAAGAATGATATTTATCGAATTAAAAGATCGCTTGAGGTTTACTATCAAACAGGCATTCCTATTAGCCAATTTAAAAAAAAACAAAATAGTGAATTTAAAAATGTCGTGAGTATAGGCCTTAAGAGATCTTTTAAGGATTTGAAAACCAGAATATCAATAAGAATTAATGAAATGCTTGGTAGTGGATTACTTTCCGAGATTAAGGGATTGTTTAGCAAGGGTTACAATGAAAGTACTCCGGCTTTTAAAGGGATAGGCTACAATGAGTTTTTATTATGGAAAAGTAGACCTTATTATGGTTTAAATGATATAATAAGATTAATAAACAAAAATTCGTTTTTATATGCAAAAAGGCAAATGACCTTTTTTGCCAAGATTTCTGATGTTTTATGGCTTCATCCAGAGGATGATTTAGATGACATTTTGAATTTAATTTTTAAAGTTGATAAGGAGATTTAGGGAGTGCCTTGCGGAAGAAAAAGAAAATTAAAAAAAATTTCTACCCATAAAAGGAAGAAAAAAAGAAGAAAAAATAGACATAAGAAAAAAAATAAGTAATTTATTACATTGATCGGACTGTTGTCCGGTTATGTAGTAAGGCTATTTAGAATGATCAATTATTAGATTGTTGACTATGTTTATGTCTTTGCTAAAGATGTATCTTTTAGTTCCTTTGTAATTGACTAGGATCCAATTTCCTTCAACTCCATAGTGCTCTGTTTTTTCTAGTGTTTTTTCAATTTTTAGGACTTCACCTTTTCTGAGTAGAATTGCGTAATCATAATCTAATTCGCTATTTTTCTTAGTGCTTTTTCTAAGAAAAGCATAATCTTTTACTATTATGCCCATTTTATTGCTAAAGCCAAGAATGCTACTTTTAGGCAAATTTAATTTTTGAATGAGAGGAATTTTGTTATTTTTATTGCAAGCTAAAAGAACTAAGGATATTAAATATAATGTTTTTATATTCATAATTTTCTTGATTTTTTATATACTATTTTAGTGTGTTACTATAATAATATAGTATTTTTTAGAATTTTTAAGGATTGTTAATGAAGAAATATCTTTTTTTTATTTTATTTCTCATCTCTTCTAATAATTTAATTGTTTCTTATCCACTTTCTTTTGGTGGAGGTTTTTCTTATCAATTTACTAATTATACTGATAAAACGGGCTCCACTAAATTTGCTCCAAATTTTACTAGAGCAGATCATGGGATTAATTTTAATTTATTTTTTGATGTAAATTATGTGCTTTTTGAAATGTCTTACAAAGAGGCTTTTGTCACTACTCACAATGGGAGATATTTCTCACTTGGGCTTTATGGAACGTATCCAATGGTTTTTAAAGAGCAGATTAGAATGCTTTTCCCGTTGATTGGGTTTAAATATGCTTTTGACTTGAGCTCTGCTAACTTCAATCTCTTTTTTTTAAGCATGGGGCTTGCTGCTGATCTTTTTATTCCCGATCTTGATGGTTTATATATTAGGCCTTTGTTTATGATTTCCATTTCTCCATTTTCTAATTATAAAAATTTTTCTGGGTTGACAACTGAAATTATGCTTGGATTTAATATCGGTTGGAGATTTTTCAATTAGGAAGTTTTATTCCTAAATGAAATGGTACAGATCTTTCCTGTCCAAAGATGTTTGCAGTGAAGTTTAATTTGTAAGGAGCATTATTTGATTTTACAACAAGTGTGCTTGAGCCTCCTCCATCTAGATTGATGGCGTTAGTCATGCCATAGCTTAATGCAAAATCAATAGCTTCATTAAGAGAAGCTCCTTTGCTATTATTGACCCCCCTTCCTTCTATTGTAACAAGAAATAAATACTTATTATTTTTATCAGTTCCTATTATTGTTCTTGGATGCTTTGTTTCTTTGAAATTTTTTTTATATTTTCCGTTTTTTATTAAAACAAAAAATCCGCTAAATCCATAATCACAGCTTTCTATTTCATCTTCTTTGGGATTCAATATAATTTTATTGTGTTTTATTACAATCTCTCCGTAGTTGTTTATTTGCTTTGAAATCATTTTTTTATTATATATATAAAGTCCTTTTGGGAAAAACATGTTTTGTTTAACTTCGTACGGACTTGTGTTAATTGCAATGTCAACATTGTTAGAAATTAAGAAATGGCTTGTTGTTTGGCCTTTAAAGAAGTAATTATTCAACTTTTTGTCGTAAATGGGTTTTGATATAGTAAATTTTAGATCTTTATTTTCAATTTTTATTAGAACATAATTGCTGCTTATGAAATGATCCCTAATAATTTTGTATTTAGCTTTTTTAGTGATTGATTTGGACAGCATTAGTCCCGATGAAATGCTTAAAATCAATACTAGTAGTGTTAATATTTTTTTATTCATTTCTTTTGATTTTATAAGAATAAATGCTTTTGGGATATTTTGTTAATATGAGATTTTTAATTTTAGTTGCCAATTTTTCATTTTTAAATTTTATAATACTAAATATTTGATAAATTATTTTGACATCTATATTTTTTTCGTTATTTAAAATTTTTTTAATTTCTTTTTCATTAATATTATCCTTATTTATTCTTAGTTTTAGCGAAATGATTTCGGTTTTTATTTTTTGATTTTTGATCTTTTTTTGGTTTATTTTGTTTAAAAAATTATTAGCTTCTTTATATTTTTTTATTTTTAGATAGTATTTTGTAATTAGCAGATAATATTGTTCTAAATCAAAATTTTTAATTTTGTTTATTGTTTCTAATTCTTTTGACAGGTTATTAGTTAAGTCATAAAGCATATGTAGCTTTATTAAATTTTCTATATTTTCTGTGTCATTACTCTGTAATTCAAAGGGAAAAATTACTAAAAATAATAAAACATAAAAAAAGGATACCCAGTCCATAATTTATTATAAACTTTGTTTTGAGAATAACGAAAGTAATCCCGAAATTATTGTTAGCATGGCTGTTAATTTTGTTTAGGGTTTAGTTTTTAAAAAAAGTAATTTAATTTTTTGTAAACTTTATTTATTAATTTTTTTATAAAATGTAATTTTTGTATGTATTCTTTGTTTTCTATAAGGCTTTTTATGCTTTCCATAGATACTTCTACTGCCATTATGAAATTTTGTTTGGGTTTTAGTCTAAAATTTCCAGAATAATCTGTTTCCAATGATAAAAAAAGAGCATTTTTTTTAGGGGGCGAGCTTATAAATTGCATTGTACATTCTAAAAGGTTTTTCATTTTTTCAGTTTCGTCAATGTTTACATTCTTTGTTTCATATTTTTTTATACAATGCCAATCTTTTCCCATGTTTTTGATTATTTCTATAGTTTCTAAAAATTTTTTGTTGTTAAAAACCGTTATATTTTTATGCATCAATTGCATTTTAATTTTTTTCAAATCTTCATTATTTTGATTGTTTAGTTCGTTTTTAAAAATCATTTCTTTTAGCACTTCTAGGTTAATTTTTATTGCATAAATGTTATTTTTGTATTCCACTTTGAAAAATTTCTTTCCTATTTTGATTTCATTGATAATTTTTGTCTGTTCAGTGGTTGCTATTTGTTTCTCTTTACCAGATATGTCTTTATGTTTAAACTCTTCATTAAGGATAATGTCATCAATCCATTCTTTTTTTAAGACGCCAATAGATCTTGCATACATTTTTGTAGTTTCTATAATTTCTCCTGCAACGAAATATTTTACAGAGTCGGTGCTAATAAGTGATCCGGGATGAATTATTACGTTTTGAGCCTTGATGGTTTTATATTTCTTTTTTGAAGTTTTAAAGCAAATATAGTCCCTCATTCCTCTCATTATTGATTTTAAATATCCTTCGTTGTCAAAAACACCTTTTTGTGTTATTGGTATATTTAATTTGCTAACAATGCTTTCAAGTTGCATTTGTACATTTGCGATCTCTTCGAGTCCTTGTAGATCTAAATAATTTTCCTTTGTGAAAGCTTCTTTATTTGGAGCTTTTTTAAAATCTTCGAAGATATTAATAAATCCAATTAAATCCCCCATTGGATTTTTATATTTTAAGTGTGCTTGTCTAGCTTCCATTTCTTCATTTTGGGGTAGTAGAAAAATCCCACTTGTGGATAAAAATGATAGGCCTATTGTGGTTTGATAAATCGCTTGTGGGTAATTTATCATTGCTTCGACTAATGCTCTTGAATGTGCTGGTATTAATGGGAATAATATCATATATTTCCCAATTTCTGTAAGTTCATTTTTATTGTTTATAGCATCCAGCGATTTTAATATTTTGCTTGCGGTTTGAATTGAATGCGTTGATGGTTTTGAAATAAAGTCAAAGTGGGTAAAATCTCTAATTCCAATATCTGCCATTCTTAGTACTACTTCAGATAGGTCTGTTCTGTATATTTCTTCTTTTTGGTAATCTTCTCTTAATTGATAATCTTCTCTTTTATAAAGTCTATAGCAAGTTCCTTTTGAAAGTCTTCCTGCTCGACCGGCTCTTTGAGTTGCTGATGATTTTGAAATTGGAACTTCCTGGAGCGAATAGGTATGAGTTTTTGTTTGAAATTTGTTTGTTTTGACTTTTCCACTATCTATTACTATTTTAATATTTTCAACTGTGATTGAGGTTTCTGCTATGTTTGTTGACACTATTATTTTTCTTTTATTTTTAGGAGTAGTCATAAATATTTGCTCTTGAGCTTCTTTAGGCATCCTGCCGTATAAAGGAAATATTATTAAATTTTTTTTTGAGTTTAATTCTTGTAATTCTTTTATAGTTTCTTTTATTTCCTTCTCTCCAGATAAAAATATAAGAATATCTCCTGCTTTTTTTTCTTTTATTACGTTTGAGACAATTTCTTTTATTTTTAATATCATTCCTTTTGATGTGTTTAAAAGAGGAGGATTGTATATTATTTGTACTGGGTAAGTGATAGTTTCAATACTAACAACCGGAGCATTATTGAAATATTTTGAAAATATTTTTGTGTTTATCGTAGCAGACGAAATTATGATTTTAAAATCATCCCTTTTTCTTGAAATGTCTTTAATAAGACCCAATATAAAGTCGATGTTTAAACTTCTTTCGTGTGCTTCATCTATTATTATTACGTCATATTCATAAAGTAGTGTATCTTTTTTTAGCTCTTGCAGAAGTACTCCATCAGTCATTAATTTTATTTTGGTTTTTAGGCTTGTAATTTCTTCAAATCTTATCTTATAACCAACTTCTTCTCCAACATTTACACCAATATGCTTAGCAATATATTCAGCTATTGATATTGCAGCTATTCTTCTTGGTTGAGTTACTCCAATTTTTCCTAATTTTGCAAAGCCTGCTTCATATATTATTCTTGGTAGTTGGGTGGTTTTTCCACTACCTGTTGGACTTTCTACAATTAAAACATTATGTGTTTTCAGTACTTTTATTAATTCATCTTTGTATTTGTAAATTGGGAGTTTGAGATCATTCATATCTATAGTAGGTTGAATATATATTTCTCATTTATTTCGTCAAGATTAATGTTATCAGGTAAATCAACCTTCTTTCTTTTAATTTTAGCATAAAATTTGTCGTTTTTTTTGTAAATATATATTTTGTTTCCGATTTTGTTTTTAGAAAATGTGATTATTTTAACGATTATGCCTACTTTATTGGCTCTTTCGTTGAGTAGGTTGATGGCCTCGTCTAATGTTATGTCATATGCTTTTAAATTTTTTTTTAGCGAGCAGGCAATACTTCCGCTTTCAGTTTTAATATAATCCCCAAAAACACCAGTTGCAGCAATGATTTGTTCATTAGTTTGGGGATGTTTACCGATTGATTTTGGTAGTGAGAGTAATTTTAAAGCAAGTTCCAATGTTATGTTTTCAGGATCAATTTTTTTAGTTGATGCTTTTTTTGCTTTTATTATTTTTAATTTTTTAGGTTTTCCCTTTTTTGTATATGCTTGGGGGGCATAGGTGTCTTCTCCAAGTTGAACAATGTTTCCATAAATTGTATTTTTAAAGATTACATTAAGACCTGTTAAAGGATCAACCCCGAGTATATTGGGTTTTAATTCTTTTTCATGTATTATTTTTTCTATTTCATCTTTTTTGTACAAATTTTCTAATGGAGTTTTTGTATTAATTGAGTAATTGTGCCCTTTGAATATCAAATAAGGTCCATATTTACCAATGTTTATTGTATAATTAATGCTATTATTATTTTTATTTTCTATGTCTTGACTTTTAATAACGGTTCTAAATTCAGAGGAATCAATTTTAGGCTCTAGTTGCATTACTGTAGCTTTTAGCCCCTTTTTGCCATTATAAAATTTACTTAGATATTTTATTTTATCTAGCTTTCCTATTGCTATTTTATCTAATTTTTCTTCCATATTAGAGGTGAAATTTAGTTCAATTAATACTGGAAAATATTTCTCAAGAAGATTTATTACAGCAGCTCCTTTTATAGTTGGCATTAATGTGTTGTTAAGTTTGAATGCATATTCTCTCTCTAAAAGTGTTGATATAATTGTAGAATAGGTCGAAGGGCGCCCTATTCCTTCTTTTTCCATTTTTTGCACAAGAGAAGCTTCTGTGTATCTAAATGGAGCCTTTGTTTCGTGTTCGCTTGCTTTTATTTTAACTATGGAAAATGTATCTCCCTTTTTAATTAAGTCAAAATTTATGTTGAGATATTCATCTTTTTCTTTAGCGTGTTTAAGAAATCCATCAAAAATTATTTTTGTAAAACTTGATCTGAAAATCAGGTTTTTATACTTAAAAGTCAGTTTTATATTTTCTTTTATTGCATCTTTCATTCCAGAAATAATGGTTCTATCCCATATTATTTTGTAAATTTCTTTAGCAGTTTTGCTTTCTATTTCTATGGTTTCATTTGGAATAAACATTTCAGAAGGTCTTATTGCCTCATGTGCATTTTGAGTTATTTTTTCTTTTTCATAAATTCTATCTTTTTCTTCTATATAGTCTTTTCCATATTTATTTTTTATTATTTTTGTTATTTTTTCTTTTGCAATTTTAGCAATATTATGAGAGTCTGTTCTCATATAGGTAATGTATCCGTGTTCGTAAAGCTTTTGAGCGTGTTGCATGATTTGCTTTGTTCCAATTTTAAGGCGCTTATTTATTTCTTGTTGAAGTGTAGAGGTGGTAAATGGCTTTGGAGGAGGCATTTTTATTTTTTTAGTTTCTATTGAAATTAATTCGATTTTTTGTCCATTTTTTAATTCTTTTTCAAGTTTGATCATTAAATCTTGGGTTATTATTATTGTATTGGCGATATTTTTAAGTTTTCCGGTTTCATTTACAAAGTCTTTACCCTCTGCTATATTTTTACCGTCAATTTCTTCTAATTTTGTTTCAAGCAACAAATCTTTTTCCTCGTGTTTACATTGAAGTGAAATTGAATAATAATTTGCTTTTTTGAAATTTATTCTAGTTTTTTCTTTTTCTATTAATAATTTTAATCCAACAGATTGTACGCGCCCAGCAGAAAGTCCATAAGCTACTTTTTTCCAAAGTAACGGGGAGATTGTATATCCGTATAGTCGATCTAATATTCTTCGGGCTTCCCCAGCATTAACAAGGTTCATGTCTATATTTCTAGTATTTTTTAGCGACTCAGTTATTGCAGTTTCTGTGATTTCATGAAATATCATACGTTTGTAATTTTTGATTTTTAATACTTCTTTTAAGTGAAATGCTATAGTTTCTCCTTCTCTATCTTGGTCTGTTGCAAGATATATTTCATTTATTGTTTTTACTAATTTTTTTAGTTTTGATACAATTGGTTTTTTATTGATGGGAATAATGTAAATTGGATTAAATCCATTGTTGTAATCTATAGAAATATTTGCCCATTCGTGTTTTTTATATTCTTTGGGGATTTCTTTTGCATTGTTTGGTAGATCTACTATATGACCAATGCATGCCTCTACTAGAAATGATTCATCGAGAAACTTTTTTATTGTTTTGGCTTTTGTTGGAGATTCAACTATTATCAATTTTTTATTTTGCATAAATTCCCTATATTTATATATTGTATTATAATATATAAATATAATTTAAGAATTAAAAAAAAATGAGAGTATTTTGTGAGCAATTATAAAATTCTTCATACTTCAGATTGGCATATTGGAAAAAAAATTGAAAATTTTTCAATACTTAAGGAACAGAAAAGTTTTTTATATTTTCTTTTAGAATTTATTGAAAAAGAAAAAATAGATCTTTTACTTGTTGCTGGGGATGTTTATGATTCCAAAAGACCTGGGTTTGAAGAGCAAAAATTAGTTAATAATTTTTTTTATGAACTTTCTTTTACTTCTTGTAAATGGTGTGTAGTTATTTCTGGAAATCATGACAAAAAAGATTATTTAAGTATAAATAAAAAAATTCTCTCACGGTTTAATTTTTTTTTAATAACAGAATATGATTCTGATGAGCAAATAGTTTTATTAAAGGATAATGAAAATCTTAAGTTCATTGTTGTTTGTCTTCCGCATATAAATGAAAGGCTTATTTTAGGTCAAAATTTTGACAATATTTGGGAATTAGAAGATCAGTCTTCCGGTAAGCTATTTCTTGAAAATTTAGAAAATGCCTACAGGGAAAAGATATCAAATTTATCTAATTTTTTAGAAAACAAGTATAAAGGAATTCCTAAAATATTAATGGCGCATTCATTTTTTGGCAGCAGTAAAAAGATTGACACCTTGGGAGGTAGTTATATTATTCCTTTTAATGTTTTTGGAAATGGTTTTTCTTATGTTGCTCTTGGACATATTCATAAATTCATGAAGCTAAGAGATAATATTGTTTATTCGGGATCCCCTATGCAATATTCATTTAATGAGACCTGCGATAAATACATAAATGTTTTACATTTTAATGATAATAAATTAATTTTGCAAAAAGCATTTCCTGTGCCGATTTTCAATAAATTAATCTTTGTTAAAGGCTCTTTAAATGAAGTTCTTGAGTTTTTGTCTAATATTAAAAAAGAAGAGTCTTTTACTATTTATTTGAAAATTGAACTTAATGAGGCAGTTGATACTAGCGCTGAGGAGGCTATTTATGATTTAGCAAGGCTTAATTTTATGAATCTAGTTTCTATTTCCTATTCTTTATCCTCAGGACAGGATTTGCAAGACGAATCCGATTTTATTGGAGGGCTTGAAGTGCTTGAAATGGATGAAAAATATTTTTTTGAGAAAAAGTTGAGACGAGATTTTGAAAACGGCATTATTAGGGATATTAAATTTAAGGAAGAAGAGCTCATTTCTCTTTTTAATGAGGTTTTAACTAACGGATATTTGGGCGAATATGAGGATAAATAAACTCATATTTAAAAATATTGCCTCTTACAAGGGTGAGCATGAGTTAAATTTCGATACATTTCTTTTAAGACAGTCGGGCATTTTTTTAATTTCTGGCAATACTGGATCAGGCAAAAGCACCATTTTAGATTGCATAACTTTGGCGCTATATGCTCGTGTTTACAGACTTGGAAAGAAAATTGTAGATATTATATCAAAAGGCGAGACCAATGCTTATGTTAAATTAACGTTTACTATTTCGGGAAAAATTTATGAATCTTTTGTTGAGCTTAATTTAAAAAATATAGAGACACCTAAGAGCATGTTGCTTAGTTGTTTTTTTGATAACAGGGTTATTGAGGGTCGAACTGATGTTTTAGAGCATATTAAAAGTCTTTGTAGATTAGACTTTAACCAATTTTGTCAAACTGTAATTTTACCACAAGGCAATTTTCAAGAATTTTTAACGTCAACTCCCAAAGAGAAAGCTGCAATAATTGATAATATTTTTAATTTGAAAAAATATGATAATTTGGAATTTTATTTAAAAAGTGACTTTGAGCGCACAAAGTTCAATATAGATAAATTGTTGAATTCTGAATCTTATGAAAAATCAATCCTTGATTATGATGAGAGTGAGTATAAATCTCTTAAGGATTATTTAGATTTAGTTGATATTGATCGATTAGAAAGTGATCTTGAAAATATCAGAAGAGCTATTTTTTTGTGTAATCAGGCAATAGCATCTAATGAGAGATATTTGGAATTGGAAACCGAAATGTCTTCTTTAAAGGATCAATTATCTTCTCAGATCGAATATCTAAATTCTTTAGAGAAGGATCATTCCCTTCAAAAGAAATTAAAAGAAAATTTGGATTTGGATCGAAAAATTTATTTATGTTCAGATTTTTGGAATTTGAAAAATCTAGTTGTTATGCAGGGTGAATTGGTTAATGATAGTAGATTGCTTGATTTAGAGCTTTCGAAAGTGATGAGTAATTTAAAAGAAATTAAATATTTGGACGGCAATAATTTTAATTATGTTAAGGAACTTTATAACAGAAATTGTAATCTTTTTGATTTAAAACTTGTTGAGAATGATTATGAGAGTTTGCTTTTAAGGAAAAATAGTCTTGAGAATGAAAAAAAAGAATTATTAATGTCTCAGAGTAAAAAAAATGATGAGATTAAAAGTATTTCTTATGAGAAATCTAATTTTGATTTTGACAAATATGTTTACTATGAGGCATTGAAATTGTTTCAAACTTTTAATAATGAGTTGATTTCAAAATATAGAGATAGGTTGGAATTTTTATTAAAATCTACTGACGAAGAAGATTTTAATAAAAATAAGGAAAAAAATATTATTAAGATTGATTTGTATAAGGAGTTGTTAAAATATCTTGATGATAAAAATTTTTCTATTGAGAGTGATAAAGAAAAACTGAAATATATTGAGGCTGAGTATAAAAATTATCAACATAAAGATAGATTATCGGTTTGCAGTTTAAAAGAGCTTTACGCTTTAAATTCAAAACTTCATTTAATACAAAATCAAATTGATGAACTTAAATATCAGATATCTTGCAAACAGGAAGAAATCTCTAAACAAGAGGTTAATGCTTTAGAGTTTAAAAAGAATAATGCTGAGATTTTAAGATTGATTGGAAAAAATTTATTTGACAAATACATAAATTATTTTGACAGAGAAAAAATTTTGGCATTTGAAAATAAATTAGAAAAGCTTGAACAATTTAAGGTTAGGAAAAATGATTTAAAAATTGAAATTTCTTTAAAAAATAAAAATTTTGATCAAAATCTTTTAAAGATTAAAGATTTATTATTAAAACTTAATTTAAATTTAAGTTTTAATGATTATTCTTCTTTGGAAAAGGAATTTAATGTTGTTTTGGCTAAGCAGAAAAGTGTAGAAAATGAATGGAATATGCTTGTTTTAGATCTTAAAAATCTAGAAGATTTAAAAATTAAAACCGAAACACAAATTAAATTTATAAAGGAATCTATATTGACTTTAGAAGCGAAGTTAAATGAAGAGCAAAATAGTTTTATTAATATAATTTCAAATTTAAAAAATATTTTTTTTAGCTCATTTTCTTTTGAGACAGAAATTACTTTAGAAAAAATCAATGAAAATAGCCTGTATTTCTTGCAAAAATTGAGCTTATCAATTAGCTCCAAGCTTGAATTTTTATCCAGAGATATCGAAAAGTATAAAATCAAGCTTTTAAATTTTCAAACTCTTCAAAAAAAGATTAATCAACAAAAAATTAATTTAGACTTGCTAAGAGGTGAGTTGAATCTTGCTAAAGAAAGGAAAGATAAGCTGGATGTTTTAAGGAAGGTAGTAATTAGATCTTCTGGATTGAAATATTATGTTCAAACTTTTTTAATTAATGATATTTTAAGATTGGCAAATGAAAAGTATTTAAGGTGGATTTTCCCTGATTTTGAGCTTAAGACCAACAAAGAGAGCAAAGAGTTTGATTTTTTAATTGAAGATAAAAAAGATGTTAATAAAATAAGAACGGTAAAAACTTTGTCTGGGGGTGAGAAATTTCTTGTGTCTTTAGCTTTGTCTTTGGCTTTATCTGATAAAATAAGGGATAGTGAATTGAAAATAGAAGCTTTTTTTCTAGATGAGGGTTTTGGTAATCTTGATGAAGATACTTTGGCTCAAGTTATGCCTAAGCTTTCTAAGTTTCAAATGATGACTGGGCGACAAATTGGTATAATTTCTCATGTTTCTTATTTAAAGGAGATGATTAAAGCACAAATAGTTATAAACAAGATTTCTAAAATTTCTTATATTGCTATGGAAAATTTATGATCATTTATGTACAATTAGGCTTTGAGGGATAAATATGAAACATTATTTAGCGATTGATATTGGTGGGACTAATACTAAATATTCGCTTTCAGATTCAAGTGGTGTTTTTTTTGATAAAAATGAAATAAGCACAGGTACTACTTCTGATGAACAAGTAAATATTTTGGTTAATCTTATTAATTCTTACAAAAAATCAAGTGATATAGCGGGAGTTGCAATTTGTATTCCTGGGTTTGTTGATCTTAAGGGAAATGTTCTTCGGGTAAATGCTATTACTGGATTTGTTAATTATCCTTTAAAAGAGCGGTTGGAGTCTTTAACCGGAGTAAGCACAGAGATCGAAAATGATGCTAATTGTGTAGCCTTGGCAGAAAAATTTAAGGGCAATGCTATTGACTGTAATGATTTTATTGCTATAACTCTTGGCACAGGAATTGGTGCTGGAATTTTTGCAAATGGCAAGCTTTTAAGAGGAAATTCTTTTATGTCCGGAGAGGTTGGATTTATGATTACTAGAGGTATTAGTAATAATATTCCTTTTAATTGTAGATGGGAGTCCATTGCTTCTGTTTCGGCTTTAAGAAAAAGAGTTGCTATGCGATTAGGAAAGCCTTTAAAAGAAATTTCAGGAGAATTTGTTTTTGATCTAGCTGAGAATGGGAATGTTCATGCCAAAAATGAAGTTGATAGATTTTTTGAGAATTTATCATTTGGTATTTTTAATTTAACTTTTGTTTTAAATCCTGAAAAAATTTTGATTGGAGGAGGAATAAGCTCAAGGCCCGATTTAATAGATAGAATATATGAAAAATTAGAAAATTTATGGTCTTTAGAAATGGCTTTTGATAATAACAATAATATAAAAAATCTTGTAACACTTGAACCTACTAAATTTAATAATGAATCTGGTAAAATTGGGGCTTTATATAATTATTTTACTTGCAAAAAGCAAAATAATACCTCATGTTAGTGAAGTGATAAAAACTTTAAGTTTGAATATTTGAAGCTAGCCTTTCTATAAGGCTTTCAACACTAGATTTTTGAATATTAAATTCTATTTCTACTGTATTTTGGTCTTTTATTGTGGTTTTTATGTGACTTGATATTGTAAGATTAGTCATGTTTGCCAAGACGGTTGGAATTAATTTTTTTGACAATATTTTTAGTATTGGTGGGTTATGTGTTTTGATCAAGGATTTAAAAATGTATTCGTCTTGATTTAAGCTGTTTATAGCCAAAGTTCCACTGCTAAAGGGGATTAAATTTTTGCTGCTTACTATTTGGTTTGGGAGCAATAATGCTGGATCTTGAATCCAAAAAAACATTTCATTTTTTTCTACTTCCCTAATATATTTTGTTGTTAGTATATTATTGTCTTTTACGGTTTTATCTTTTTGGGTTATTGTAATACTGGTTCTAGCTTTGTTTGGAATAATGTATATATTTGAATTTTTAAGTTTCCATTTTGGATTTGTAAGTATATTGCCTATTGATTCTGTATTTCTATTTTTATGAATTCCCCAGAAAATATCTTTTGGAAAATTACCCATTATTAGTAGAGCAAAGTCATTATTTTCTTTTTTATAGCTAAAATATAAATCGCTTATAAGCCCGAGAACGGATTTATATTTAGGGCTTAAGGAGTTATAAATAGATCTGTTTTTAATTAAATTTATGTGGGCGTATAAATTTGCGTCAGGCAAAAGTTCCATTAGGTAATTTATTTGTTTTGGAGGACTGTAAGGCAGACTGGCACATCCAAACATAAGGCATGAAATAGAAGTTATTTTTTTTAATGTTTTTAACATTTTTCAATTCCTATTAGTGTAAATGTATCATCTGCAAGGTTTATTTTTTTCTCTAGCTTGCTTTTATTTAATATGATATCTAAGACCAATGTTTCAGTTTTAATATATTTTTCAAATTTATTTAGCATTTCTTTCAAAGTTTCATTATTTTCTATGTATAAATTTATTCTATCGCTAACATCAAAATTTTTTTCTTTTCTTAAATTTTGTATTTGTCTTACAAATTCTCTTGTAAGCCCTTCTAGGTACAACTCCTTAGTGATTAGCGAGTCTATTCCTATCGTAATGGAATCTTCATTGATCACTTTTAAGTTTTCTTTTTCTTCTCTTTCTAATATTATATCATTTAGCGATAAATAATGCTTTGCATTATTTACTTTTATTTCGTAAGATGCTCCATTTATTATTTTTATTATGTCTTCATTTTTTAGCTTGCTAATTTCAGTAGATACCGCTTTCATATCTTTTCCAAGCTTTTTTCCAAGTTCTTTAAAGTTTGCTTTTGCTTTGTAGGTTATAAGTTCTTCTTCATTAGTTTTTATTTTCATTTCTTTTGCATTTATTTCATCTAATATTATTTCTTGCATTTCTATTAGCATATTTTGTTCATTTTGATTTTTTGTGACAATATATATTGTGCTAATAGGTATGCGTATTTTTATATTGTGCAATGATCTGAGTGATCTTGCCATTGAAGTTATTTTTCTTGCGAGATTTATTTTCTCTTCAATTGTTTTGTTAATGAAATTTTCATTTGCCTTTGGATAATCGTTAAGGTGTATTGATTGTTTATCCTCATCAGTTTTTAAATTTTGATAAATTTCTTCTGTTATAAATGGAATAAAGGGTGCAAGTAAAATCATTAAAGTTTTGATTGCATAATATAATGTTTCGTAGGCGTCATTTTTGTCTTTATCGTTTTCTGATTTCCAAAATCTTCGCCTTGACCTTCTTATATACCAATTGTTTAATTTATCTATAAATTCAAGTAAAGATTCTATTGACTTTGTTAGATTGTATTTGTCTATTTCTGTATTTAGTATTTTTTTTAGACTTTCAAGTTCGCTTATGATCCATTTGTCAAGGTTATTGTTTTTAACTAGGCTGAGATTTTTTGGAGGTTTGAATTTGTCAATTATTGCATAAGTTGTGAAAAATGAATAGGCGTTCCAAATGGGTATTATTATATTTTTAAGAACGTCTCTTACTCCATTGTCGCTATATTTTAAATCATCGGCTTTAACTACAGGGCTCATTATTAAATAAAGCCTTAAAGCATCAGCTCCGAAGGTGTTTATTACTTGCATTGGGTCTGTATAATTTTTAAAGGATTTTGACATTTTTCTTCCATCGCTTGAAAGCACAAGTCCATTTACAATGACGTTTTTGAATGCTGTGTTTTCAAAAAGAGCAGCTCCCAGGATTGTAAGAGTATAAAACCATCCTCTTGTTTGATCTAGACCTTCTGCAATAAAGTCAGCAGGAAATATATTTGTAAAATTACTTTCATTTGTGAATGGATAATGGTTGCTTGCGTAAGGCATTGCTCCAGATTCAAACCAACAATCGAGAACCTCGCTCGTTCTGATAAATGTGCCGCCGTCTTTGCTTGGCCAAGTTATTTTATCTATTTGGTCTTTGTGTAAGTCTTCGATTTTTTGACCGGACAGTTCTTCAAGCTCTTTTTTTGATCCAACACAAATTTTTTTTCCTGTTTTTGAGCATATCCAAATTGGAATTGGATTTCCCCAAAATCTGTTTCTGCTTATTGCCCAATCTTTTGCATTTTCTAACCATTTTCCAAATCTTCCTTTTTTTAAATGGGCTGGCATCCAATTAATTTTTTCATTTACCTCTAAGAGCTTGGTTTTTATTTTTTCTACATTTACAAACCACGAGCTTATTGGTCTGTAAATAATTGGGCAGTTTGTCCTATAGCAAAATGGATACCTGTGTAGATAATTTTCTCTTTTGAATAAAAAATTGCGTAATTTTAGGTTTTCTATTATTTTTTTATCAGCATCTTTTACAAAAAGTCCTTCAAAATCTTTTACCTGATTTGTAAATTTACATTCAGCATCTAGGGGGTCTATTATATCAACATTTGTATGTTTTTTAAGTATTTTGTAGTCTTCTTCTCCAAAAGGAGCAATATGAACAATTCCTGTTCCATTGTCAGTTGTAACATAATCAGCTGTATGTACCTTGAAAGCTCCTTTATCTTTTTGTTCTAAAAAGTAGTTAAAAATAGGTTCATATTCTGTGCCTTCAAGTTTGCTTCCCTTGAATTTTTCTATAATAGTATATGAATTTTCATCATCATAATAGCTATTAAGCCTTGTTGATCCAAGTATTAAAAGCTCTTCTTTTTTTTTGTCAAAAATTTTAGAATATTCTATTTCTTGTCCTACTGCAATTCCAAGGTTTGAGGGCAATGTCCAAGGGGTGGTTGTCCATGCTAGTAAGTATTCGTTTTTATTTTTGATTTTAAATTTTATTGTTAATGATGGGTCATTAATTTCTTTGTATTCTCCAAGATTAACCTCGAAATTTGAAAGCGGAGTTGCGAGTTTTGGGGAATAGGGTAGTACATAGTAACTTTCGTAGATTAACCCTTTGTTATAAAGATTTTTAAATACCCACCATACAGATTCCATGAAACTTATATCCATGGTTTTGTAGCCTTTTTCAAAATCTACCCATCTTCCAAGCCTTAAGATTATATTTTTCCATTCTTTTGTATATCTGAGTACTATTTTTTTGCATTCTTTGTTAAAATTTTCAATGCCATAATTTTCTATTTCGTATTTTCCAGAAATTCCTAATTTTTTTTCTACTTCGTATTCAACAGGCAGTCCATGAGTATCCCATCCAAAATTTCTTTTAACATATTTGCCTTGCATTGTTTGATATCTTGGAATTATGTCTTTTATTGTGTTTGGAACAAAATGGCCAAAATGAGGAAGTCCTGTTGCAAAAGGTGGTCCGTCATAAAATGTAAATTCTTCACACCCCTTTCTTTGTTTTATTGATTTTTCAAAGATTTTATTGTCATTCCAAAATTTTAATATTTTTTCTTCTATTTTGGGAAAATTTGCCTTGTTTTCTACTTTTTTAAACATATTAAATTCCTCTTTATTTATTCTATTATTAGTTTTTCTTTTTCTAAATAAATCGTTATTTTATTTATGTTTTGATTTTCAGCTATTTTGGTGATAATATTTTCTTCTATTTGTTCCTTTATTGCAGCAATTACGCTTCTTGCTCCTGAATTTTTTTTATAGTGTTTTGTGGTTATGAATTTGTCAACATCGTTTTGTATTTCTATCTCGATTCCTTTAGAGTAAAATTTTGTTTTAAGGGCGTTTAGATAGTTTTTGCAAATTTCTTCTATATTGTCCTTTGTAAGAACATTTAGGATAATTTTTTTTTGAATTTTGTCTAAAAAGGATAACTTAAATCTTTTTTCAAGATCTTGTTTTATTTCTTCGTTAAAGTTTTTTGTTTCTAGGCTTTTTTGTTGATTTTTGTTGAATCCAATATTTTTTTCTCCAAGAAGCATTCTAGATCCAATGTTTGTGGTCATTATTATAATTGTGTTTTTAAATAGTATTTTATCTTCTTTGCTATCAATAAGTTCTCCATTTTCAAGCATTCGACTTATTAGGGTTAATACAGAGTTGTGGGCATTTTCAATGTTTTCAAACAATATTAAAGTTTCAAATGAATGCTTTAATTTATTTGTCAGAATGCCTCCATCAGAATAGCCTACGTATCCTGGATTTGTGCCAATTAATTTTGAAATAGAGTTTTCTTCTTTATAGTCTGACATATCTAGTCTTAATACTGAATTTTGATCCTTGATAATTTTTTTGGATATTGCATCAATTAAAGCTGTTTTTCCACATCCACTTGATCCTATTAACAATATTGAGGCTAAAGGTTTAGAATCGTCATTAAGTTCAAGTTTGACTTTAATAATTTCTTTAATAAGTTCACTTACTGCATGTTTTTGGCCGATCACTTTTTTATTTATTTCGCTTTCTATTTTTTTTAATTCTAAAATTTCTTCTTTAGTGTTATTTGTTGTGTTAATAGACAGTATTTCATTTATTGCTTTTTGTATATCATCTGATGTTATGATGTTGTCTTTTGTAATTCCTTCCTTTTTGGCCGCACCGGCGATGTCTATTATATCTATTGCTTTATCTGGAAATTTTTTATTTATTAGATATTTGGATGAAAGTTTTACTATATTTAGAAGCGCACTTTTTTCATAGATTACTCCATGATAGTCTTCAAAATTTTTTGCAATATTTTCGATTATTTGGAGTGTATCTTTTTCATCAGGCTCTCTTACGGCAATTGTTTGGAATCTTCTGGCGAATGCCTTGTCTTTTGAAATATATTTTCGATATTCATTGTAGGTGGTTGCTCCAATAATTTGTATTTCAGCTCTAGAAAGTGATGGTTTTAATATATTTGACGCATCAAGAGCTCCTTCGGAGTTTCCAGCTCCTATTAGAGTGTGTATTTCGTCAATAAATATGATTATGTTTTTGTTTTTTTCAATATACTTAACTATATTATTTAAACGGTCTTCAAACTCGCCTCTATATTTTGTTCCCGATACCAAGTTTGAAACCTTGAGCATTAAAATTGTTTTATCTTGTAGTTTGCTACTTATTTTTTTTTGTACTATCCTTGATGCGAGGCCTTCAACTATTGCTGTTTTTCCCACACCAGGTTCACCTAATAGCATTGCGCTATTTTTGTTTCTTCTCAAGAGTATATTTGTAAGAGTTTTAATCTCTACTTCTCTTCCAATCAAGGGGTCTAATTTGTTGATTTTTGCAAGTGCTGTTAAATTTTTGACATACTTTTCAATTTCAAAGTGTTCATTTTCAAGACGTATTTCTTCATCAAATTCTTTGTAGGTTTCAATTAATCTTACTTTATTTTTCCCCATGTATTCTAATATATTTTGATCTTTAAAGTTAAAGCTAGATTTACTTAGATTGTGCTTTTTAAGAAGTTTTTTATTTTTTAATATTTGATAAAAAATTTCTTTTGCCCCTATTAAAGGGTTGGATTTAAACTCTTTTTTAGCTTCTTTTATAAGAGTAAAGATTTCTTTATTTATTTTTGGAATAATTATCTCGTTTTTTTCTATTAAAATTTTCTCTAATTTATCTATTTCATATGCAACTTCTTGTTTAATGTTTTTTAGAGTTTTGGTATCTAGAAATTTTATTTCAGATTTTTTGGGAGTGGTAATTATAGACATTAACAAGTGCCAAATTGAAACTTCTTTATTTTTATTTTTTCTTGCAATTTCTTTTGAGTCTATTTCTACCAAACTTATTAAATTTTCTGTTATGTTAATATTTTTTTATCTCCATCTTTATTGCATTTATTATATCAAATATTTTATGTTTTTCCTTATACTCTGTCTTTATAGATATGTAGAATTTAATTTTTGGCTCTGTTCCAGAGGGTCTAACAATTATTACAATTTCGTTTTCAAGTATAAATTTTATTGCGTTTGTGGGATATTTGTATTCTTTAATTTCTGAAATTTCATTTTTAAAGTTAATCTTTTTAAGAATTTTATAGTCTAATTTTTCAATTACTTTGATTCTTGCGAATTGTAATTTTTGTTCTTTTCTTAGTTTTAGCATTAACTTTTCTCTTTGAATTTCCCCATTTACTCCTTCAAAATTTTTTTCTATGTTAAATTCTTCATAATATCCAAATTCTTTGTATATCTTTTCAAGATAATCTCTAATTGTTTGTTGTTTGACTTTTAAGTCAAGTGCCAAAGAGCAAATTCCTTTTATGGCTGAAAATGCATCCTTATCTCTAACCTTTCTTCCTATTAGATATCCGTGACTTTCTTCGCATGCAAAAACAAATTTTTTATTTGGTTCATTTTTTTCCATTTCATTAATTAAGTTTCCTATCCATTTAAATCCTGTGTAAGTCCTAAAAATTTGAGAACCATATTTGTTTGCAATTTTTTCTAGAATTGATGTTGTTACAAATGATGATATTACAAATGTATTTTTAGGATTTATTTCTTTTGAGAGTATATAGTTCATTAAAATGCATGATATTTGATTTCCGTTTAAAAATATCCATTCGTTTTGATCTTTATATGCAATCCCTATTCTGTCCGCATCTGGATCTGTTGCAAGGGCAATGTCACAATCTTCTTTTTTTGCAAGCTCTATTACTTTAAACATTGATTCTTGTTTTTCTGGATTAGGATAGTTTGTTGTTGGAAATTCGGGGTTTGGTAGTATTTGACTTTTTTCTAAAAAAAGTTGTATTTTACTATTTGTAAAGAGTTTTTTTATTATGGTCCCACCGGTGCCATGTAATGCTGTGTAGGCTATTTTTAAGTTTGTTTCTTTGCCATTCTTTTCAAAATCAGGGAATTCATTGTTTATTGTTTGCACATATTCTTCGTCTATCTCATTACCAAGTTCTTTGATGATCCCTTGTTGAATTCCTTCTTTTATGGTAATTGCATTTATTATGTTTTTTGTATTTTTAATTTCATTAGTTATTAGTGTGTCATGAGGTGGCATTATTTGGATTCCACCTTTCCAATATACTTTATATCCATTATATTCTTTTGAATTATGACTTGCTGTTATCATAACACCAACATCACAATCAAATTTTCTTATTGTATAGGATAGTTGAGGAGAAGGTCTTAAATTTTTATATATATATGTTTCAAAATTATTTGAGGCAAAAATTTGGGTAGCATTGTAGGCAAATTCTTTTGAAAAATATCTTGAATCATAGCTTATTGCAACTTTAGGTTTTTTATTTATTTTAAGTACATAGTTGCATATTCCTTGGCTTATTTTTTTTACATTATATGTGTTCATGTAACATGTTCCAGCTCCAATGATTCCCCTTATTCCTGCGGTGCCAAATTCTAAATCTTTGCAAAACCTATTTAGAATTTCTGTTGAATTATTTGTTTTTTGAATTTTTATTGCTTCTTCTTTAAAATGCGTATCTTCTTCAAGAAGAATGTAATTTTCCAATTTTCTTTTGGCTACAATTTTTTGCATAGATATTTCCTTTTATTTTATTAAACAAAGATTAATTAAATTATATTGATTTATAATGAATTATATACTTGATATAGAATTTATTATCATATAATTTTTATAAGAACGTGTATTAAATTTTGGTCGTTAAATTAATGGTAGATTTTTTTTTGAAGTCAGAATATCTTCCTGCTGGTGATCAGCCTAAAGCAATAAAAGAGATTGAAAACTCTATTTTGCTGGGGAATAAATATCAAACTTTAAAAGGTGTTACAGGTAGTGGAAAGACTTTTACAATTGCAAATATAATCAAGAATCTAAACAGGCCTGCTTTAGTTGTCAGTCACAATAAAACATTAGCAGCACAACTTTATAGAGAGTTTAAGGATTTTTTTCCAAACAATGCTGTTGAATATTTTGTTTCTTATTATGATTATTATCAGCCAGAGTCTTATGTACCTTCAAAAGATTTATTTATTGAAAAAGAAGCTACTATTAATACTGAGATAGAAATTAAGCGAATAAGAACGGTAACCTCTCTTTCTAAAAGGCGAGATGTAATTGTTGTTGCAACCGTATCTTCAATTTATGCTCTTGGGTCTCCAGATTTTTTCAAAAAATCAGCACGAGAATTTTTTGTAGGTCAAAAGATTTCTATTAAAGAAATATCAGATATTTTTGTAGAGCTTTATTATGAGAGAACTTTAATGAATCTAGAAAGAGATAAATTTTCAATTAAGGGAAATATTGTTGAAATTTGGCCTAGCAGTGAGCACGGAGAGTTTGCTTACCGAATTTGTTTGGATTTTGATGAAATTGTTGAAATATACAGGGTTAGTTCATTTTCTAAAAAGAATTTAGGAGCTACAAATAGTTTTACTCTTTTTGCTAAATCTTATTTTGTAATTCCTTATGAAAACGTATTAGAAGCGATACCCAAAATATCTCATGATTTAAGTCTTCAATGCCAGTATTTTAAAGATAATGGCAAACTTGTAGAAGCCGAGAGACTCAAGCAGAGAGTAGAGTATGATTTGGAAATGCTTAGAGAAACAGGGTTTTGTTCGGGCATTGAAAATTATTCTAAATATTTGAGTGGAAGTACAATGGAAAGACCTTATTGTCTTTTTGATTTTTTCCCGAAAGATTGCTTATTGTTTGTAGATGAATCTCATGTTACATTGCCTCAATTTAGGGGAATGTACAATGGAGATCATTCTAGAAAATTAAATCTTGTTAACTTTGGGTTTAGACTTCCTGCAGCGCTTGAAAACAGACCCCTTAAATATGATGAATTTGATAGATTAATTAATCAGGTTGTGTTTGTATCTGCAACCCCAGGCGTTGAAGAGGTTGAGAAAAGTAGTGTGGTTGTTGATCAAGTAATTCGTCCCACAGGTCTTGTTGATCCTGAAATTATCACTAGGCACTCTGATGGGCAAATGGAAGATCTTTACAGCGAAATTCAAAAAAGAGTAGCTCTTAAAGAGCGGGTTATAATTACCACTTTGACAAAAAAAATGTCTGAAGATTTAACTGAATATTTAGTAAGTCTTGGCGTAAGGGCAAAATATTTACATTCAGAGCTTGACACTCTTGAAAGAGTAGAAGTTATTTCGATGCTTAGAAAATCTGAAATTGATGTTATTGTTGGTATTAACTTACTTAGAGAGGGTTTGGATATTCCAGAAGTGTCTCTTGTTGCAATATTGGATGCTGATAAGGTGGGGTTTTTAAGATCTACTACTTCATTAATACAAACAATTGGTAGGGCTGCTAGAAATTCTAATGGACTTGTAATAATGTATTATGACAAAATTAGTGTAGCTATGCAGGAGGCAATTGAGGAGACTAATAGAAGACGTCAAATTCAGATTGATTATAATGAAAAAAATAATATTACTCCTAAGACAATTGTTAAAAAGATTCAAAATATTTTAGAAAAAGAACTTAATAATAAAAATAAAAATGTTGGTTATGATTTTGAAAAAATTATTTCAGGGGGAAGATTGTCTGGTAAAAAGCTTATTGATAGGCTTAAATTTGAGCTAGAAGAGGCTGTTAATGATGAAAGATTTGAAGACGCAATTGTTTTAAGAGATAAAATAAAAGAGCTTAGTAGCAAAATTAGTGTAGCTCGTAATAAAAAAAGAGAGGTGTAATTTTTGGAAAAAAGTTTGAAAAAAAAAATTATTGTCAGAGGAGCAAAAGAACATAATTTAAAAAATATTGATTTAGATATTCCAAAAGATGGTTTAGTTGTAATATCTGGCAAGAGTGGCTCTGGCAAGTCTTCTCTGGCTTTTGATACTATTTTTGCAGAAGGGCAAAGAAGGTATATGGAATCTGTTTCAGCTTATGCAAGGCAGTTTTTAGGTGTAATGAAAAAACCCAATGTTGATTACATAGATGGACTTTCTCCTTCTATAGCTATTGAGCAGAGAACAATAAGCAATAATCCACGCTCTACTGTTGGAACAATTACTGAGATTTATGATTATTATAGATTAATATTTGCAAAAATAGGTAAAGCATATTGTCCAAATGATGGTAGATTAATAGAAGAGCAATCTTTAGATAAAATGGTTAATACTATTTTAAGTTATCCCGAGGGATCTAAGGTTATACTTTTTGCACCAATTGTAAGGGGTTTTAAAGGCTCTCATAAAAAGGTTTTGGAAAAAATATTGAATCAAGGTTTTAATAGGGTCAGAATAAATTCTGAAGATTATTTAATAGAAGATGCGCTTAATTTAAATTTACATAAAAATAAAAAACATACCATTGAAATTATAGTTGATAGGATTAAGCTTAGCAATGATGTTCGAGTTAGACTTGCAGAATCTATTGAAACTTCTCTTACTGTTTCTAATGGATATTTAAGAGTGGAAATTGATAATAATTTGGAAAAAATAGACAAATTATTTACAGAGCACAATAGTTGTCCTTTATGTGGATTTTCACTTCCTCTTATAGAACCCAGACTTTTTTCATTTAATAGTCCATTTGGTGCCTGCAGTGAGTGCTCTGGTCTTGGCGTTACGCTTGAGTTTGATTTTGAGAGTATTTGCCCTGATACTAGTCTTTCTTTTAATGATGATGCTTTTCTTACGTTTAAAACAAGTTCGTCTTGGTCTGTGGCTATTTTTAAAGGACTTGCCAAACATTATGATTTTGATTTAAATACTCCCATAAAAGACATTCCAGACAAAGTTCTTAAGCAGATTCTATACGGCTCAAATGAAAAAATAGATTTTATTTACCAGTCCAAAGAAATGGAAGCTAAGGATTTGGATGGAGGATTCCATTATTCTAAAACATTTGAAGGACTTTTGCCCCTTTTGAAAAGGCGATATCTTGCAACAGAATCAGAGAGCACTAAAATTTTTTACGAAAATTTGATGTCTAAAAAAATATGTAATTCATGCAAAGGAAAACGTTTAAGCGTTGGAGCTTTAACTGTGAAAATCAATGGAAAAGACATTCAAGATCTTACTAATTTGTCAGTATTTGATTCTTATGTATTTTTTGAAAACTTGCAGCTTGATGTGGTGGATGAAAAAATATCTAAAGAAATTTTAAAGGAAATTAAAAGTAGGCTTAAGTTTTTAATTGATGTTGGTCTTTCTTATTTATATTTAAATAGAATATCAGGCAGTCTATCTGGTGGTGAGGCCCAGCGTATTAGGCTTGCTACTCAAATAGGATCAGCACTTTCAGGCGTTATTTATGTTCTTGATGAACCAAGCATTGGTCTTCATCAAAGAGATAATGAAAAATTGATCTCTACTCTTGTTAATCTTAAAAATCTTGGTAATACTGTGATTGTTGTTGAACATGATGAGCAAACTTTGCGTACTGCAGATTATATTATTGATATGGGACCTGGTGCTGGGATTCTTGGAGGAGAAATAGTTGCAAAGGGAGCCTTAATTGATATTTTAAATAGCAAGAATAGTTTGACTGGTCAATATCTTAGCGGAAAGTTTAAAATAGATGTTCCAAGCTCCAGAAGAAAGACTGATAAGGGAGAAATTTTGCTTTTAGGTTCTAATAAAAACAATCTTAAAAATATAGATGTGAGTATTCCTTTGGGAGTTTTTACCGTAATAACGGGTGTTTCTGGTAGTGGAAAAAGTACGTTGCTTAACGAAGTGTTATATCCAGCTCTTGATAGTAGATTAAAGCTTGATGAAAAGTATTGCGATGGTTTTAAAGATATTGTTGGGTACGAAAAAATCGATAAAATCATTCAAATAAATCAAAAACCAATAGGGAGAACTTCAAGGTCAAACCCAGCAACTTATGTTGGATTTTTTACAGAAATTAGAGAGCTTTTTGCCAAGCTTCCAGATGCAAAGTCAAGAGGGTTTAAAGCCGGTAGGTTTTCTTTTAATGTCAAAGGTGGAAGGTGTGAGAAATGTCAAGGAGATGGTTATCTTAATATTCAAATGCACTTTTTACCAGATGTTTTTGTTCCTTGCGATTTGTGTAAGGGTAAAAAATTTAATGAAGAAACTTTAGAAGTTAGATACAAAGGTAAAAATATACATGATGTTTTAGAGATGAGCGTGTTTGAGGCTAGTAAATTTTTTGAAAATGTCCCTAAAATTAATCATTATTTAAAATTTTTAATTGAAGTTGGGCTTGAATACATTAAATTAGGACAATCTGCAACAACTTTATCAGGAGGTGAAGCTCAGCGTATTAAGTTGGCTTTTGAGTTAAGCAAAAAGAGCACAGGCAAAACCTTTTATATTATTGATGAACCAACAACCGGACTGCATTTTGATGATATAAAGAAGTTGTTAGAGGTTTTGCAGCGGTTGGTTTCCAATGGTAATACAGTTGTTCTCATAGAACATAATTTGGATGTAATTAAACAGGCAGATTATATAATAGATTTGGGTCCTGATGGTGGGTTGGCAGGGGGAAATGTCGTTGTTTCTGGCATTCCCGAAGAGGTTGCAAAATGCGAGAATTCCTATACAGGGATGTTTTTAAAAAATCTTTTATAGTATTTTTATTTTTTTTAAAATTTTCTAATGCAATTTTTGCTCAGACTGCAAATGATGAGAATTCTAAAAAAAGGGATAAGTTAACTTTAAGTCAAAAATCTTATTTAAGAGAACTTGAACTTTCAACTGATGAGGATTTAAAAAAATGGGCCTTGCAAGAGGGCCTAAAAGAAACAGATGTTTCAAAAATACGAGAATTGCTTTTAAAAAAGTTTGGAATAGATTCTGAGCTTTTTGTCAAAGGAAAAGGACTTGCCGGATCTGGTAGATATAAAATAATAATTGAAACTACAGATAATCTTGAAAATTTTACCTATGGACTTACTAAGGATGAAAGCCTCATTTTTGAAGGAAGAGTTAATGTCTTGGTTGAAGATATTAAAGAAAATAAAAAGCACAATATTAAAGGCGACAGGATAGTCCTTAATAAAAACTCTAAAAAACTTTATTCTATTGGAAATGTTGAATATATTCTTGATATGAATGCTAATGAAAAACTTTATTTTTATGGTAATGAATTTTTTGTCGATTTTGATTCTCAAAATTTTCTATTAAAAGATGGTATTCTTCAAAAAAAAATGCAAAAAAATCAAATAGATCATATTCTTTCATTTGGGGGAAAGGTTTTAAAAAAGATGGACAATGATGTTACTATTGTGGAACAAGCTTTTGCAACAACTAGTAAAATTCCAGAACCTTATTATTCAATCAAGGCTTCTAAAATATGGGTGTTGCCCTCAGGAGATTTTGGGTTTTTAAATGCCATATTTTACATGGGAAGAGTTCCGGTATTTTACATTCCTTTTTTTTTCAGACCGGGAGATAGTTTATTTTTTAATCCATCTTTAGGCCTAAATCCACGAAAAGGTTTTTCTGTTTTTAATACCATTTATCTTTTTGGTAATAAATCTTCAAGTGAAGATTCTTCTTTTTTGGATTTTGATTTTAATTCTGTTTATAATTCAGGTAAAAAACCTTATATAAGAAATGGATATTTAACTTATTTTTTTGCAGAAAATTTAGCATCCAGTGTTAATAAAGATCATGTTAAGTTGATTTTTGACATATATGCTAATCTAGGATTTTATTCTGGAATTGATTTTAATTTGGGCAATACTTTGGGGCATTTTAAAACTTTGGAAGGAAATTTTGGATTAGGTTTTACTAGGAATGTTTATAGTTATGATGGAGGATATTATCCTTTTGATAATAGAGCTTTAAAACAATCTCTTTTTAGTTTTTCTAATCTTAACAAAGGAGATATATTTGGGTTTGAAGTTCCTTTTAGATATTTGCTTAAATTTAAAACAGAATTTCTTTTAAGTGATGCGCTTTTTTCAGTTGTTTTGGAGCACTATTCTGATCCGTATGTTAATATTGATTTTAGAGATAGAATAGAAAGTGCTACATTTTTTTCTCTTTTAAATTTAGATAAAGATTCAGTTAAAGAGCAAACCAGCATTAGTTCTTTTGATTGGAATTTGTCTTCTTTTTATAAGCGAACATTTAATGACGGTTCAATTTTAGATTATAAATTAAATAATTTAGGTTTAAATTTTAAATTGTCAAGCTATGAAAATCTTTATGTTAAATCTCCTTTGGAAAGGCCAAAAGAAATTAATGATCCTACAAGAAAATGGTTTTATTTGGAGAGAATTTATGCTCCGTATATTGATTTAAATTTTCAAAAAGATCTTTACAGTAATCAATGGACATTTCCATCTGATACTAAAGAAATGATAATGCATCCAGAAGTTAAAAATCTAGAAGATAAAGATAATGATAAAAAGGGCGTTAAGGAAAAAAATACCAAAAAAACAACAGAATTAACCAAGGATTTATATATTCCTCCAGAACCAATTACTTTAAAAAATATTGATCAATCCGATTCTTTTTTTATTAGGTTTGGCATTAACCCTTATTTAAGAAATAATGTTTTTTTTAATAATTATGGCATAACAAGTCCAAAGGACTTTAATTATGAAATAAAAAATTATTTATTTGATATAAAAAATAAAACGGATATAAAAATCCATGCTGATTTTTATAATCGTTTAATTACTTTTGAAAATTTATTATATCTTAATACTATTGAGTATAGTCCTTTAAATAAAGATTTTAAGGTTGAAGATAAAGATAAAAAAAGTGAGCACTCTATTATTAATCAAATAAATTTAAACTTGCTTCCTTTTATTAGATACCCTTTATTCTCTAGAAGTACTTTAAAGTTTGAAAATAAGGCTACTTTATATTCATTTAATAAAAAATATGATTCTAATATAAAATCTTTGGTTGATAAGAATAGTAGTATTTTTTTATCTGATCCAGAAACTTTTTATCAAAGTTTAACAGCTTCTTTAATTTATGATTATGATTATTTTTCTACCGAGCTTTCAGGCGAATTAAAAAATAGTTTTGAAGATATTAAGGCTTCTTCTGATTTTAAGCTTTCTTTAGATTTTCCTTATTTGTTACAAGAAGCTGGGATTGGAATTAAATATTATAAAAAGTTTAAAGAAGATGCTATGAAAAACCCTGGAATTTCTACTGTTCAAAATCCTTTGGAGCCTCAAAAACCATCATCACCTTATAAAAATTTAGAAATGTCTCCTGCTTTATATTATAAAATTGAACCGAGATATTTGGATTATTTTAAATTTAGTTTTTTAGCTGCTTATGATCCTTTGATAAATCGAGTTTCCGAACTTTCTTTTAAGCTTAATGTTTTTGATTTTCAATTTTTATTTGCTATGAAAGATGACTTTGAATATAATTATGATCCTTTAAAAGGAGATTTTTCCAAGATTGGTACTACAACCAAACTTGTTCCATATTCTATAGATTCTAGTTATAAGAAGGAATTGTACGTTTTAACTTTTTTTGACAATAAGCTCTCTTTTACTTTAGGGGTAGATGTTGGTTGGAAAATAAACTTGCAGAAATTTACTGATAATGAACTTCGATCTGCATTGACTTTGAAGCTTAAATATACAGAGTTTTTAGAAATTTACTTTTCTACTTTATCTATTAATACTAAGACTTTTAAATACTTTAAAGGATATATGGATCAGATTGGCCTTGAACCTGTCAATGTCTTTTCTGATTTATTAAAATCTTTCAATTTCTTTAATACTCAAGACAGGAAAGATTCACTTTTTAAAATTAAAAAATTTTCATCAGGCTTTAAATTCAATTTTTATGATTGGAAATTTGTTGGCGAGTATAATTTAGAGCCAGATTTGTTAATAGGATCTGATGGGATTTATTCTCCTATTTGGAGGAATAATTTTACAATTTATATTTCTTGGAATTTTTTTGCTCCTATAAAAGCATCAGTTGAAAATAATAAAGATACAAACTATGAATTTATAATTAATAGAAAAACAAAAAAATAATAACGATTTTCATATATTATTATTGATTTTTATAGTTCTTGTTATTAAAACATTTATTGTTTTTTTTGTTTCAATTCCTATTTTTGTTATGTTGAGCTTGAAAATAGATGGATATGTAATAGCTGAGCTTAAGTTATTGTTATTTTTGTTTTTAGAGTGAATTTTTAGTGGATATACTTTAAATTTAAATGAAGTTTTAGGACCAATAAAAAACTCCCTGTATTTATTTTTATACTTTATTTTATTGTTTATTGTAAGATCTTCTTTTTTTAAGACGATTTTATCGTTGTTAAGATTAGTGTTTTGCCAATTTATTTTTACTATGTCTAAGCTATTGTTTGTAATTTGAATGTGAATGTATTCATTTGTAGCTTTAATTACATCTATGTCAATGTATTTAGAGGTAGATTCTAAAACTTTAAAATCAGTTTCATAATCATGGTTTATTTTAATTGTCGTGCAACAATCTAAATAAACCATTGAAATCAAAAATATTGTTTTTATGTATTTTTTGACAATATTTCTACTTGGTTTTATGAAACCCAAGATCTGCAATATTTTCATTGCCTGGAATAAAAGAAATTTTTCCACCTTGTTCTTCAAATTTTTTCCTTAGTTCGACTGTCTTTTTGATTAAATTAATAGTAATTTGTGGCAATTTTTTGCTATTATAGATTCCTTTTGACCAATAGTCAATTATTAATTTGCTGTCACCAAATATATTTGTTATATTTTCTTTTAAAGCTATTTTGAAAGCTGTATATAGGGCAAGTAGTTCTCCAAAATTATTGCTAATCCCTTGAAAATTTTTGATATAATAATTCCCATATTCATTAATCAAGGATTTATCTAAGATTTTATCCAATATTGAAATTCTTTTTTCGTTTACAACTCTAATTTCTACGCCCTTTCCTCTTCCTGTTCCAGAATCAAAATATATTCCTGGATGATGATGAATTTTGTTTTCATTATTAAATAGCCAATTTTGAGCTTGTTCTATTGTTTTGAAACTTTTTATTTTGTTGTTTTTTCCTTTAATAGTGGTTTTGCATTCTTCCCAGGATTTGAAAATAATTTTTTCATTACTATTAATCAAAATACAGGCATAATATTTGTTCATGTAGTATTAACTTCCTGAGCACCAAAGATTTGTTATATTGCAAGCTTTACCAAAAATGCTTTCTTTCGATTTTTTTAATTCTATTGCATCTACTATTTCTTTATTGTAACCAATGAATTTTTCTTTTAAGGTGGGTTTAATAAGCCTTTTTGGAAGCGCGCTTGGAAGTATTCCCGCAATCGTATAAGACATGTAAAAATTGTAAGCTGCTGCATTTATTTCTCCAGGAGTAATTATTCCCGAAATTTCGTAATTTCTTGATACATTAAGTCCCGCTATTTTATATATTCTATCAACCACTAAAGAACAATAGGTTTTGTTGTGGATTTCTTCAAGATCAAATGAATCTGTCCATAAATTAGAAGATATTAATGGAACCATATATGCAAAGTTATTGTCAATGTATCTGCTTCTTCCGAAATTAATAGCTTTTTGAATTGTCCTTTTGTCTGTTATTGGTGAGAATACTTTTAGTATTCTTGATTGTACATATGTTGAAAGTTTTTCGTATCCTGACCCTTGAGTGGATGCTGTATCGAATTTGATTTGATTACTTGTAATTATTGATTTTATGTCAAAACTATCATTTCCATCGAATGCAATTTTTTTAGTGGCTTCATATTTTTCTTCATCAAATATCCCTACATGTTGCCAAAAATAAAAAAACTCTGTCCAATCTATTTTTGGTTTTATTAGTATTATGTCACCATTTGATAAAATGGATCGTAAATTTTTAGGAGTTATTTCAATGCCTGTATTTGGGTCTATTATTTTGGGTATTATATCGTAGTTGTTGTTATTATTGGAGTCGGCAGTTGATCTTTTTCGTCTTCTAGTGGGTGGTGATTGTTTTGAATAATACAGTTCATTGTGGAGGTCTGAAATTTTTTGTTTTTCAATTATTGTTTGTATTTTGCTATTTTCAACTTTTAAAAAGTGCATAAATTGTTCAAAATATTTTTTATCTTTTATTTTTAATAATTGATTTGCTATTATGTGCGGTGCAACATATTCTTTTCCATCTATTATTTCTTTTGTTATTGAGTTTATACTTTCTTTAGGAAAGAATGAATCGATATGACTTAATTGTATATATCCCAAATTTTTATCATGAAATGTTTGCTCAATTAAGTTTAATATTTCTTTTTCTAGATGCATTTGCAATTCTATTAATTCTGATAAATTTTCATTATCCGAGTTTGCGTGATTAAAATTTGGTTTTTTTTCAAAAGCAGTATCAATTTTAATTGTTAAATTTCCATTGACACTGCTTTGATCTAGGAATTTTATCCATTCTGTTTCATTATTTAGATAGTTTTTATAAGCATTTAGATAGTTTTTTATTTCTTCAAGTTTTTGTGGGCTTATTTTGATTTTTACTGCTGTTTGTTTTATTAAAGGGGGATTATCATCATTGTTTAAAATTTCTTGGATACTGGATATTGGTATTCGATATTCTACATTAGAAGGATTTTTTATTAAAGAGCTTTCCAGTGGTGTTTTTTGTGTTAACATGATTTCTGATGTGCTTAGATTTTTTGACTTGTTATCTGTAATTAAGGCACAAGAGAGTAGTAAAATGTGTGTAGTTGATATTAATGATAATTTATGAATTTTCTTCATGAGTAGTATTTTAGCATAATTTTTTATCAATGTTTTTGATTTAAAGTTTTATTTAGTTAAAATTTCTTTTTTGTTTTTGCAAATTTTTTACATCCGCGTTATTTTTTTAATTTTTTTAAAAAATAGTTGATGTTTCTTAATATAAACTGTAATATTTTAATATATGGTAAGTTTCATAAAGGGGGAAATCGATGGAAGAATATTTAAAGCCAATAAATATATTTTCGGAAATAGGTCGTTTGAAAAAAGTTTTGCTTCATAAGCCAGGAGAAGAATTAGAAAATTTGACGCCCTTTATTATGAAAAATTTTTTATTTGATGATATTCCTTATCTTAAAGTTGCAAGGCAAGAGCATGAAGTTTTTGTAAACACTTTAAAAAATAATTCAGTTGAAATTGAGTATGTTGAAGATCTTGTTAGCGAAGTTCTTGCTTCTTCTGTGAGGCTCAAAAATAAATTTATATCTCAATTTATTCTAGAAGCGGAGATAAAAACAGATGGTGCAATTAGTATTTTGAAAGATTATTTTTCTAATTTAACTGTTGATAATATGGTTTCTAAAATGATTTCGGGTGTTGCAAGAGAAGAGCTTAAAGATTGTGCATCTACGCTTGATGATTTGGTTAATGGTGCAAGTCTTTTTATTATTGATCCTATGCCTAATGTTTTGTTTACCAGAGATCCTTTTGCCAGTATTGGCAATGGAATTACAATAAATAAAATGTTTACCAAAGTTAGACGCAGAGAGACAATATTTGCAGAGTATATTTTTAAATATCATCCCATTTACAAAGAAAATGTTCCAATTTGGTTTAATAGATGGGAAGAAACTTCTTTGGAGGGTGGGGATGAGTTTGTTTTAAACAAAGATCTTTTAGTTATTGGAATTTCGGAAAGAACAGAGGCAGGGTCTGTAGAAAAACTAGCCGCTAGTCTTTTTAAAAATAAGGCTTCATTTAATACAATTTTGGCTTTTGAAATCCCAAAAAATAGAGTTTATATGCATTTAGACACAGTTTTTACTCAAATTGATCATAGTGTTTTTACAAGTTTTACAAGTGATGATATGTATTTCTCAATTTATGTTTTAACTCACAATTCAAGTTCCAATAAAATTAATATTAAAAAAGAAAAAGCCAAACTTAAAGATGTTTTGAGCTTTTATCTAGGTAGGAAGATTGACATAATAAAATGTGCGGGTGGAGACTTAATACATGGTGCAAGAGAACAGTGGAATGATGGTGCTAATATTTTGGCAATAGCTCCAGGAGAAGTGATTGCATATTCTAGAAATCATGTAACCAATAAGTTGTTTGAAGAAAATGGTATCAAAGTTCATAGAATTCCGTCTAGTGAGCTTTCAAGGGGTCGTGGTGGGCCGAGATGCATGTCTATGCCTTTAGTAAGAGAGGATATTTAAATTTAAGTATGAGTTAAATGAGTTTTTAGAAACTTGATTGTAAAGGTTGGTGGTTGATGTATAATTTACGAAATAGGAGCTTTTTAAATCTTTTAGATTTTACAAGCAAAGACATAGAATATTTACTTGATTTATCGATTGATTTAAAAAAATCAAAATATGCGGGAATTGAAGTGCAGAAACTTAAAGGTAAAAATATAGTTATAATTTTCGAGAAAGATTCAACAAGGACCCGGTGTGCTTTTGAGATTGCGGCCTATGACCAAGGGGCAAATATTACTTATTTGGGATCTAAGGGTAATCAAATAGGCTTAAAAGAGTCTATGATAGATACTGCCAGAGTTTTGGGGCGTATGTATGATGCTATTGGGTTTAGAGGCTTTTCTCAACAGACTGTTGAATGTTTGGCGAATTATTCTAATGTTCCTGTTTACAATGGATTGACAGATATTTCTCACCCGACCCAAATACTAGCCGATTTAATGACAATAAAAGAACATAAGGGGAGTTTAAAAGGGATTAAAATAGTGTTTTGTGGCGATGGTAGAGGGAATGTTGCCAATTCTTTGTTGAAAGGCTGTGCTATTATGGGGCTTGATTTTAGAATTTTTGCTCCCAAGGAGCTTTTCCCAGACTCCAATTTGACGCTTAAGGCTAGGTCTTTAGCTCTAGAAAGTGGGGGTAGAATTACAATTACAGATTCTAAAGAAGAGGCTGTTAAATGTGCTGATGTTGTATATACAGATGTGTGGGTATCTATGGGGGAGAGTAATTGGAAAGATAGGATAAATCTTCTAAAATCTTATCAGGTTAATAAAGATATAATGCACATGGCAAAGGATGATGCGATATTTATGCATTGCTTACCCGCTTTTCATGACTTAAGCACTGTGATTGGCAATGATATTTATGATAAATACGGACTTGATGGAATTGAAGTTACAGAAGAAGTTTTTGAAAGTAAAAATTCAGTTGTTTTTGATGTGGCTGAAAATAGAGTGCACACCATTAAAGCTATTATGGTATCAACTTTGAGATAACAGTATTTTGTGTATGAAGTTAAATTTAGGAGGAACGGTATGGTCAAAATGCCAAGTAGTTTTACAATAATATTTTCTTTAATTATATTTGTTACTATTTTAACGTATGTGATTCCTGCTGGTAAGTTTGATAAAGAATTTAAACAAATGGGTGATGGATCTAAAAGGGAAATAATTGTTGCTGGAACTTATAAATATGTAGATCGAGGTCCTAGGGGATTTTTGCATCCTATTATGACTATTTTAACTGCAATGTCAAAGGGTATGGAACATGCAGCTGAAGTTATTATTTTTGTTTTGATTGTTGGAGGTGCTTATGGGATTATTATGAAAACTGGAGCAATAGATGCAGGAATTTATTGTTTAATTAAGAAGTTGGGGAGCAAAGATAAATTGCTTATTCCTTTGTTAATGTTTATTTTTTCAATTGGTGGAACTGTAACTGGAATGAGTGAAGAAACCCTACCTTTTTATTTTGTTATGATTCCTTTGATAGTAGCTTTGGGTTATGATAGTCTTGTTGGAGCAGCTATTATTGCTTTAGGAGCCGGAGTGGGTACGATGGCTTCTACTGTAAATCCATTTGCTACAGGAATTGCATCTGCAATAGCTTCTATTAGCTTGCAGGATGGATTTTATTTTAGAATTGTTCTTTATTTTGTATCAGTGTTAGTTGCTATAATCTATGTTGGTGTTTATGCGTCTAAAATTAAAAAGGATCCCTCAAAATCGCTTGTGTATTCTCAAAAAAATGAACATTATCAATATTTTGTTAAAAAAGATGGACCTTCTACTGGAGATAATGCTCAGAATGCTCTTGAGTTTACTTTTGCTCATAAATTAGTTTTACTTTTATTTGGATTCATGATATTGATTTTGATATTTAGCATTGTTAATCTTGGTTGGTGGATGCAAGAAATGACAATGCTATATCTTGGAGTTGCTATTATAGCGGCGTTTATTTGCAGATTGGGTGAATCTGAAATGTGGGATGCATTTGTGAAAGGTTCTGAAAGTCTTTTAACCGCTGCTCTTGTTATTGGGCTTGCTAGAGGTGTTATGATAGTGTGTGATGATGGGTTGATTACAGATACTATGTTAAATGCTGCTACTAATTTTTTATACAATCTTCCAAGACCCCTTTTTATCATTTTGAATGAAATTATTCAAATATTTATAGGATTTGTTGTGCCATCTTCATCAGGTCATGCTAGTCTCACCATGCCAATAATGGCACCACTTGCTGATTTTTTGTTAATTCCAAGATCTTCAGTTGTTATTGCCATGCAAACTGCATCTGGACTTATTAATTTAATAACACCTACCAGTGGAGTTATAATGGCTGTATTGGGGATATCCAGATTGAGTTATGGTACGTGGTTTAAATTTGTTTTACCATTATTTATTATTGAGTTCTTTATTTCTATTTTAGTTATTATAGCTAACATTTATTTGAGTTTTTAGGTTAGGTTATTTTTTTTAGTGAAGTATAGCCAATTTATCCAATGGCTTTTTGCTTGATATTTGGTTTGAAGATTTTGAATTTTGCGATTCATTTTCAAGATTTTGGTTATTTTGTGCTGAATTTTCTGAATTGGTATGGATGTTTGTTTTTGTTAGATTTTTAGAATTGTTGTTTCGCTTTGTTTTTTAGCCTTTTAGAAGCGATAGGATTTTTTAGCTTGTTTGGATTAACCTTTTCAAAAGGCGTACATGATATACAAATTAAAGTTAATATTGCTGTAATAACGTTAAGCATAGCCCAAAACTTTTCTTGTATTTTCCATAATATTCTACGGTGTCTCTTAACATTTTATCATACAAAAATCTTACAACACCCCAATAATAATTACCTGTAATAACCAAATTTAATAAAAATTAATCAACGTATTTGTTAAAATATTATAAGCTCGGTTTCTATAGCCTTTAGATCTTTTAGTGCTTTCAGTCACCTTTTCACCAGGTAATGACGGCCAGCCTTGAATTCTAGTCATTTTTTTGGATTTTAATCCTTTTTTACTAGATTGATACTTAGTATCTTTTTGATTAGTGTTGAAATCTGTATTGCAAGCTAAAAATAGAAAGACGAATAAGTCTGCAATGATTTTAGATTAGATTTAATTCAGTATTTAATATAATCAAATATTAAATACAATACTATATTAAATTAAATATAGAACATTGGAATTATCATAATAATATGTGTATTACGAGTAGTTTTATAGTATTTTAGGTTTTTTAAAAAATCTATTTTGATAATACCATTAGCGATAATGACTTAAAGAACTTTTCAAAAATTGTATAGTTATCAGGCCAAATACAAGACATATTTAACACCTTTAACTCACTTGGGTTTTTTTTGAAGAAAGACTTGGTTGCTTTATTATATCCCAAAAAAGACAATCTAAAAGAACTAGAAACTTCACATTTAGAAAAGCTTAAAGATTTTTTGGAAAAATTTTTATCTATAAAAACAACGGTCTCAGAAATGATGCATCAACTCTTACTAGACTATCAAAATATCTGATAAACTTTACTCTTTTATGATTCACCTTCTTGATCAAAAAAATTTCAAACAACTTGGATAACTAGCGGCAGTATTTAAATACTTACAAATTTTTTAAAAATCTATTACTACAGAAGCATACACAAAAATTTTTAGAGAAATTTAAAAAGAAATAAAATTCAAGCATTTTATAATTATAAGAGTAGAAAAGTATAGAAGATTATTTTATTAATTTCTTAATTATGATGAAATATACAATCAGAAAATTAGCAACAATCATTGCACAAGTAAAAAGCTCAAACGGTTACCCCAACACAGACAATAAGATATACAAATAGTTAAAACAATTATGCCTAATCCTTATTTGTGTACGCTCTTTATATAATCACATTAATTTAATCAATATTTTCTACTGTTTTTGCAGAATTTATAGAAGCTTTTCTTATAAATTTTTATAATTATCATAATTATTTTCATTATTAACGCTAACTAAGCTTAATAGTAAATATTTAATTTAAATTTTTTCAAAATGCTCTCCTTATAAATTTGAATTAATAAATTTAGTTTCTATTGCATATTTTTAGTGTGTATTTAGATTATATGAATAAAAAAGAGAAGCCAATTCTTTCTCTTTTTAAAATATCAAGTACAACTTATTAATTTTTGTTTGGATTAATCAAGCTTGATTTAATAGATAAAGAGCGTGGTAGTACTTCTCCTTTATGTGGTTTGCCAGTGCTTCATCATATGTTTTAATGTTACCAGAATTTTTATTGTAAGCTTCAATAGTTGCGTTTAAGCTTTTAGCAAAGTTTTGTTTGATCTTTTAAATCACGTTCTATGCATTGTAGTAACTTTTCGGCTTCTTCTTTGCTTAGAGTACATAATGTATCTTTTATTTTTTTAAAAGTATATCTTCTTGTTGAATTTGAATATTTTTTGATGTTTCGAGAAATTTATGAGCTATTCTTCGGTTCTTAGAATTTTTATCAAGTTTTTCAAGAATTTCTTTTAATGTCAATATTTTTTCTCTATCGTAATTTAGGGATAGGTAAATTATTAGAGCAAAATAGAAATTTGTAAACCGGTTTCCAATGTTAGATACAAATCTAAAAATAAATTTTACTTTAAAAACAGCTTTATTAAGTGGTGATATGTGATATTTCCAATAGTTTCAGAAAAATGGTCTGTAGAGGCATTTGAAGTTCTAAAGAAATATGATGACAGCGTATTTGCAATTTTCTTTTTTCAAAATATATTCGGGATCAGGGTAGTGATCTTATTTTAAAAGAAATAGCTAAAGAAAGATTAAAAGGCGGAAAAAAACAATTCTCATAAAGGGATTAAATTAAATATAAATCAAATAAAAAAACTATCTCCTATTCAGAAATCAATAGTAGAATTGAAAGATAATGAAAAATTTAGCTTAATATTAAAAATATTAAATTTAGCAAAGATATAATTTACTTTATCAGACTCCTAGACTAATCTTTCTATAAATTCAAAAAGTGTTTCTAATTGAAGAGAATTTTATGATGTTCTTGAGGTTGAGAAAAATATTTATAAAATTTAAAGAAGAAACAATTCTTTTAAAATTTCATTTTAGTAAATTTTAGTTTTGGGTTAAGAGTTGATCTTGGCCCTTTTTTATATACAATTGTAAAGTTTTTAGATTAATGTTTTTGTTTTATGTAAATATTTGTATGTTAGATTTGCAAGTAAAATATTTTGATTAAATAAGTTTTATTGTTATTAGGAAGTAGTCAATAGCTATTTTGTTGTTTGAATGCTTAGATATTGAAAATAATAATAGTACTATCTATAAAATACTTGAATTTTATTCTTTTAAAATTTCTCTAAAAATTATTATGCAGAGTTTAGGCGTATTTATTCACTACAAAAAGTTAAAGCCATCTAAAATAGGATTTTAAAATTTGTGTTTATATGGGGTTATTAAAAGTAATGAAATTATTTAAAATTTAGTAGCAGAAATATACTAATAAATAGTATTTT